>DASUBN010000370.1:0-10307 GCA_035763245.1 Gammaproteobacteria bacterium
AAGCTGGTGGCGGCCTACAAGCAGGTGCGTATCGGGGACCCGCTGGACCCCCACACCCTCATGGGCCCCCTCTGCACTCAGGACGCAGTGAACCGCTACCAGAACGCCATCGACGCGGTGCAGAAGGCCGGCGGCCAGGTGCTGGCCGGTGGCAAGAAACTGGATCGCCCCGGCTTCTTCGTGGAGCCCACCATCGTCAAGGCCAAGAACGAGTGGGATATCGTCAAAAGCGAGACCTTCGCTCCCATCCTCTACGTGATGTCCTTCAAGACCCTGGATGAGGCCATCCGCATGCACAACGATGTGCCGCAAGGGCTCTCCTCCGCCATCTTCACCACCAGTGTGAAGAACGCCGAATACTTCCTGTCGGCGCTGGGCAGCGACTGCGGCATCGCCAACGTCAACATCGGCACCTCCGGTGCCGAGATCGGCGGGGCTTTCGGCGGCGAGAAGGAGACCGGCGGCGGCCGCGAATCCGGATCCGACGCCTGGAAACAGTACATGCGCCGCCAGACCAATACCCTCAACTGGTCCGACGCGCTCCCGCTCGCGCAAGGCATCAAGTTCGACTTAGGTTGATGACTGCCGCGTTTAGGCGATAATGGAATGACGCCGCGCCCTGCGCGGCGTTCTTCTATCGGGAGGTGCTCGTGCTCGGTCTCTATCTCATCCTGCTCGCCATCCTGCAAGGCGTCACCGAGCTCTTCCCCATCAGCAGCCTTGGCCATAGCGTGCTGCTGCCGGCGCTCCTACACTGGCCCATCGATAGGGACGCCGCCTGGTTCCTGCCCTATATCGTGGTGCTGCACATCGGCACTGCCGCAGCCCTCTTTCTCTACTTCTGGCGCGACTGGATCGGACTCTTCAGGGGCCTGAGCCGTGCCCGCGGTGGTGCCGGCAATCCCGAGGCGCGGCTCTTCTGGCTGCTGGTCTGCGGCACGATACCCGCCGGGCTCCTGGGCTTCCTGCTGGAGCACCGGCTGCGCGCTCTCTTCGGCGGCTTCGCGGTGGCGGCCGTGTTCCTGATGCTGAATGGAGTCCTCCTGATCGTGGGCGACCGGTTCAAGCGGAGCGAGACGAATCGTGCGCTCGACCATATGAGTTGGGGCAAGGCCTTCCTTATCGGTTGTGCGCAGTCCCTGGCTCTCATCCCCGGCATCTCCCGCTCCGGAGTGACGCTGGTAGCAGGCCTCATGGGGGGACTAGACTACGCCGCCTCCGCCCGCTACTCCTTCCTGCTCGCCACGCCCATCATCGGCGCGGCGGGACTGCTGGAGATACCCAAGCTGTTGCACCAGCACGCGGTACTGCCGCCAGGCCTACTATCGGTCATTCTCCTGGGCGGCGCGCTCGCCGGCATCTTCGCTTGGCTGAGTGTTTGGTTCCTGATGCGCTGGTTCAAGACCACCGAAGTGACGGCACTGCGGCCGTTCGGGATCTATTGCCTCATCGCCGGCCTAACCGCGCTTGGCGTCCATCTACTCTAGCGTTCAACCCGCCGCCTTGAGATCGGCGAGCACGTAGGGGATATCCAGCACGGGTGCAGGCTGACCCAGCCGGGTCATGACCGCGCTCACCTGCCCGCGGTGATGGGTCGCATGGTTGAAGACGTGGGCAAGGGCCATGAGCATGGGGAGTTCCCGCTGCTCGCCTTCGGTGCTGAGGTAGCGCAGCACACCCTGCATGCGCGTCGCATCGATCCCAGCGATCACTTCCTGCCACCTCGCGCCATGGCTGTCCACCTCCGCAGCGAGCTGCCGACGGTCCTGCACCAGTTCCTGGTCCAGACCGGTGACCGCGAATGGCTTGCCCATGATGCGGCCATGATAGAGGCGGTCCACCAGCAGGATGTGGTTGAGGGTACGGTGGATGCTCTTGAAGAACAGTCCCTGATCGCCGTAATACCCCGCATCATCCAATGGCGCCAGGGCCTTCAGCAGGCGCAGGTTCGCATGACGATGATAGGCAGCCAGCGTCTGGAAATAGCCCTGGTGGTCCACCCTAGACCTCCTCGAAACGGTTCTTGTCTCGGTTCTTGCGCACCTTGCGTGCGTCGAACACTCGCCCGTTCATGACGATGTAGACGCCGGGCGCCTGGTTCAGGGCCACCACCACCGCACCGCCGATGTTGAAGATGGCGTCGCTGCCGCGGAAGCGCGCCGGGCTGAGTGCGCCGGTGAGCACGATGGTCTTGCCGGGGATTCCCTGCAGCGCCGCGGCGGTCTCGGTCATGGTGTCGGTGCCGTGGGTGATGAGCACATGACGCGCCGGATCTTGCGTCACCGCTTCGCGGATCGAGGCACGATCGGCGTCGGTTAGGTCCAGGCTGTCTTTCCGCATCAGTGAGGTTATTTCAAACGGAAAACCCACCCCCATCTCGCGCAGCACATCGCTGATCTGCGGTTCGCCCACCTCGTACTCGCTCTTGGCGTCAAAATAGATCTTGTCGATGGTGCCGCCGGTGGTGAAGATGCGCAGTTTTTCCATGGGAGGCTCCGCCTGGCGAAGTTCAATTATTACCGAACGAGGGTGCGAGTGTGCTGCCGTTGATAGGGATGCCTAGGAACAGGAACCAGGTGCGGTTGCCATCCTGGCCGGCACCCACACCGAAATACAGGGGGCCCAGCACGGTGTCGGCGCCCATGAACAGGCTGGCTCCGTATTGCAGGTTTCCGGCCGTGACCCGTTGCCCGGCTTGCCAGACATTGCCCGCATCCAGGCCGACCCCAAAGTAGAGCCCTTTGCCCAGGCCGGAGACCAGGTTGTATGCGTGGTGGGTGTAGATCAGGTGGGCATCGAAGACATCATCGCCGCGCAACTCTCCCTGGCGCCGGCCGGCCAGCGACAGAAAACCTCCCAGCGCGAACTGTCCGTAGGCAGGGAGTGTGGTGCCCAGGTCGCTGCCTGCTTCACCGAGCAGCAGCAGGGCGTCATCGTCGTCGCCGAAGGCACTGCCAGCGGTGACATCCAGCTTATCGTAGCTGACATCACCGCCGAGCGAATGCCGCGGGAAGAAGCCGTTCACGAACACATAGTAGCCGGAACTTGGGAAACTGATGTTGTCGAAGGTATCCAGATGCAGCAGCAGGCGCGGACCGCTCAGGGTATCCCTGTATATGGGCAGGGTTGCCTGACTACCGATGCGCGGGGCCGAGACCACGTGCCCATAGTCGTAGCCCAAACGAACCTCGCCAAGGTTGCCGAACTGCCTGCCGAAATCCATGCCGGCATGGGGGAATACGGTGCTGTACTCCGCGATGCGCTTGTGGTCAGCGAATACGTCGAAGCTCTGATCCAGATATTCAGCTTGGGGGGCCAGGAAATAATTGCCGGAATAGTCGAGCGGCTGATACAGCTCCGAATACAGGAAGCTCGAATAGCCGAATTCGAACTCGTTGCGCCATTCAGCCGCGAGACCGTTGATCTCGGAACGGTTGTAGCTGCCGAGCAGTTCGTAGATGCTGTCTCCCTCGAAGTCGTCGGCGATATGCAGGCCAAGCTTCAGGTAGTTGGGCCGCCAGGGTTTCTCCGCCACCTTAAGCATGATCCCGGTCTTGCCACCCTGCTCCACCAAACCAGCCTCCACACTCTGGAAATAACCAAGGTCGTAGACATGGCGCAGGCTCTCGCTGATGCTGAGTACGTCCCAGGCTGTGCCGGGCTTCAGGCCGAAGCGGGCGCGGATAAGCTCTGTGGGCACTTTTTCGTTGCCTTCCACCTGCACAAAATCAACGCTGAGCGGAGGGATCGGCCTGCGGCGGTAGGTCTGCTGGTAGCGGGCGTAGTCGGCGGCGGAGAGCTGCAGCCCTGGGATCTTCGACAGCGCATCGTAGGATTCCTGCGCACCCAGCTTGATTGCCTCACCCATGCGGCTGAAGTCGGTGGCGCTGATGTCCCCCATGTCAGGTTGCAGCAGCACGTCGTGGTCCGTGAGCTGCGAGATCGACTCGACCACGTTCTGGTTTCCGAAGATCTTGAGCACCTGGAGCGAGACACTGAACAGATCGTTTAGGTCGGAACGCGGCGCCAGCGGCGTGCCGATGTTCACCGCGATCACTATGTCCGCACCCATCTTGCGTGCCACGTCCACGGGCAGGTTGCGCGAGACACCGCCATCTATCAGCAGGTGATTGTCGACGGGCACCGGCGGGTAGATACCCGGCACCGCCATGCTGGCCCGCATCGCCTCCGCCAAGTCGCCGTGGTCGAGGACCACCATGTCGCCCGTCTCCACATCGGTGGCCACCGCGCGGAAAGGTATCGGCAGCTTGTCGAAATCCTGATCGGGTCGGAGCGCCAGTGAAAGCGCGTTGAGGACGCGCCCCGGGTCGTTACCGCTGGCGAGACCCTGGGGGAAGAAGAAATGTCCGTCTTCATAACCGATTTCGAACTGCAGGAGGTACTTGAACTGATCCTCCTTCTGCTGGAAGGTCAGCTTGTCCCGTAACGGGCTGTCGGCCATGGTAGCCTGCACGTCCGGCCGGTTCAGCACCCGCTCCAGGTCCTCGGCCGGCATGCCGGCGGCGTAGAGACCGCCGATGGCGGCTCCGATGCTGGTGCCGGCGATGCAGTCCACGGGGATATGCAGCCTTTCCAAGGTCTCGAGCACGCCCACATGCGCGGCGCCGCGGGCACCTCCGCCGCTCAGCACAAGACAGATCTTGAGGCGATGTTCCGGCACAGCCGCCTCCATCACGGTCGCCGCAACAGGCGCCGCCACAGTAGCAGTCACCGGCGCCGTATCGGCACGGGCTAGCGAGGACAACAGGCATGTGACGGCCAACAGCCCGCCCCAGAGGCGGCGATGGTGGACTCGTAAGTCGGGTATCGGCTGCATCGAAGGGTGAAAGGCGTACTTCTTCCGGGACGCGCTGCTTTCAGGCGCTCGCCATTTTACCGGAACCACATCGGAGGTGGGAGACGACAAGGCCGCCCGAAGGCGGCCTTGCATAAGTCAAACACAAACGCGCGGGCGATTACTTGGCAGCATAGGCGAGGCTGAAGGCACCGGGTCCAACGTGGATGCCTGCCACGGTGCTCATCACCGATAGCAACGTCTCCACCTTGTGAGCCTGAGCGACCTTCAGGAACTCGTCATAGCCCGGGAAGCCCTTCACTTCCTCCGGGTTACCCGCGTAGCTCATGCACACCACCTTGGTGAGCAGGCCCTTCTCGATGGCGTCAGTGGCCATGCCGAAGAGCTTCTTCACTGCACCATCGAAGCCACGCACGGTATCCACCGCCTCGGTCTCGCCGCGATAGGCACGCAGGATGGGCTTGATGTCCAGCATCGTGCCCATCTGGTACTTGAACCAGCCGATGCTGTTGTCGCCCTTCTGGTGGGCACGGGCGCGCACGTAATACAAGTCGTTGGGGACGAGATAAGCATGCACGTCCTGGGAAAAATTCTCCACGTGCTGGCGCAAGCGATCGAAGGCCATGTCGGCCTGGCCGCCCTGCAGCATGCGTAGCGCCTCATACACCACTACACCCTGTCCCGTGAACAGGGTCTTGCTGTCCAGCACGCGCAGAGCGAACTGCTCTTCCAGCCCGGCAGCCTTGCGGCGCTCCTTGTAGCCGGACAGGATCATGAAGGAAGCCTTGGTGGCATTCTCGAACACGGGGCTGCGGGTGCTGGAGACGGTGATCACCAGCACCCGATCGTACTTCAGCACCAACTGGTCAAGGAACCAATCCTTGATGGCCTTCACGGACAGCGGCGCGGTGGTGATCTCCAGTTCCTTCTCTGCCACGTAACGGCGGTAGAACTCCATGGTCTGCTCTGGGTCGCGCACGTCCTTGAAGTTCATGGTGCCGAACTGCATGGTGATCGGCATGATCTCGAGGTTGTGCTGCGACAGGAAGCTGCGCGGCAAGTCGCAGGCGGCGTCGATGACGATTCCGATTTTTTGTGGCATTTTTCTCGCTCCCGATCGGCTCTGACTCGTCCGTCCCTCGGTATTCTCGTAGCGGATTCCCCATGCGCCGGGGGACGGCCGATTTAACTTAAATTTCGTTCAAGATAGCACACCCTTCCGCGGACGGCCACGCAACCGGGAGCCTTCAGAGGCCGGCGCGCTTGGCCTCATCCCAGTAGGAATCCATCTCCGCCAGGCTCGCCTGCTCGGGCTTCAGGCCGCGCTCCTTGAGACGGGCCTCCACGTGGCGGAAGCGGCGCTCGAACTTGCGGTTGGTGCCCCGCAGCGCCTGCTCCGGGTCCACCCCCAGCTTGCGCGCCATATTTGCCACAGCGAACAGTACGTCGCCGAGCTCGTCCTCGAGACGCTCCCGGGGAGCGACGCTCCCGACCTCGTGCTCCAGCTCCGAGAGCTCCTCCCGCACCTTGGCGAACACCGGCTTGAGTTCGGGCCAATCGAAGCCCACCCTTGCCGCGCGCTTCTGCAGCTTGTCGGCTCGGGTGAGGGCCGGTAGGCCCACGGCCACCCCGTCCAGGGTGCCGCCCACGTCGCGTCCCTCTCGCTCCTTGGCCTTGCGGGCTTCCCAGTCCCGGCTCTGGTCCTCCGCGTCACGGATCTCGGCCGTACCGAATACATGCGGATGACGGGCCACCAGCTTGTCGCCGATGCACCGCGCCACGTCCGCGAACCGGAACCGGCCGGCCTCCTCCGCCATTCGTGCGTGATAGACCACCTGCAACAATAGATCGCCTAACTCTTCCTCCAGGGCCGCAAAGTCGTCCCGCTCGATGGCATCAGCCACCTCGTAGGCCTCTTCCACGGTATAGGGGGCGATGCTCCGGAAGGTCTGCTGCCTATCCCAGGGACAGCCGTCTTCGGGGTGCCGGAGGCGGGCCATGATCTCAAGCAAGCGCTCGATCTCGCTCACGGTATACCTCCCGTGCCCAGGCTTTCCACGAAATTCACCAGCATGGCGGCGGTGGCGCCCCAGATGCGGTGCTGCCCGTATTCGAAGACGTAGTAGCCCACGTCGTAACCGGCGAAATCGCGTTTCTCCACGCGGCGGTTGAGGGGATCAGCCAGGAAGGCCAGGGGCACCTCGAATACCTCGGCCACTTCCAGCGGATCCGTTTTGAGGGCGAAGCCGGGATGGACCATGCCCACCACGGGGCTCACGGCAAAGCCGGTGATGGTGAGATAGCCGGGCAGATAACCCACCACTTCCACGTGCTCCCGGCCCAGGCCGATCTCCTCTTCGGTCTCTCGGAGGGCGGTCTCCACCGGGGTGGCATCACGGGCTTCCCGGCTGCCGCCCGGGAAGCTCACCTGACCTGCATGATCTTGGAGCCGCTCAGTGCGCTGGGTGAGCAATACCGTGGGTGCATCCGGATGCATGACCAACGGCACCAGCACGGCGGCGGGTTTCCAGGGGGGCTTGGGGGCGAAACGGGGCGGCAGGTCACCGATGGCGCGGCGGGAAGAGAAGTCGCCGGGGGCTTGGGTACCGCCGAAAATACGGCGGATCAGATCAGGAAGGTTCCTGCCTTTTATATCCATTTTATCAAATAGTTACAACTAGTCTTAAGAGTAAATTCTTATTTCTTGACTCCGCCTTTGGTGAGCTCGGCTGGGTTCAAGAGTTCCTTGAGTCGGGCTTCCGAGAGATCCGTCATCTCCTTGGCCACCTCCAGGATGGGACGGCGTTCTTTATAAGCGCGCTTGGCGATGGCCGCCCCCTTCTCGTAGCCGATGACCGCATTCAAGGCCGTGACCAGGATGGGGTTCTTGTCCAGGGCTTCCTTGAGACGGGCGTCATTGACCTTGAAACCCTTGATGGCGGCGTCTGCCAGGGCCCGCGAGGCGTTTGCCAGGAGCTCGATGCTCTGTAGCAGGTTGTAGGCGATGACCGGCAGCATCACGTTGAGCTGGAAGTTGCCCGATTGGCCGGCCACGGTGATGGTCAGATCATTGCCGATGACCTGGGCCGCCACCATGGCGGTGGCTTCCGGAATCACCGGGTTCACCTTGCCGGGCATGATGCTGGAGCCAGGCTGCAGGTCCGGCAGCGCGATCTCGCCCAGACCCGCCAGCGGGCCGCTGTTCATCCAGCGCAGGTCGTTGGCGATCTTCATGAGGCTCACGGCCACGGTCTTGAGCTGGCCGGATAGTTCCACTGCCGCGTCCTGGGAGCTCAAGGACTCGAAGTAGTTGTCGCTGGCCTTGAAGGGGATGGCGGTGCGCTTGGCGAGTTCCGCGGCGATGCGTCTGCCGAATTCGGGGTGGGCATTGATGCCGGTACCCACTGCGGTACCACCCTGGGCGAGCGCGTTGAGGCGGGGCGCCGACGCTTCCACCCGGGCGATGCCGTGGCGGACCTGGGCAGCCCAGCCGGAGAGCTCCTGCCCCAGGGTCACGGGCATAGCATCCATGAGGTGGGTGCGGCCGGTCTTCACCGCGCCCGCAGTCTCGCGGCTCTTGGCCTCGATGGTCTCGGCCAAGTGTTCGAGGGCGGGGACCAGCTTCTCCTTCACTTCCCAGGCCGCACTCACGTGGATGGCGGTGGGGATCACGTCGTTGCTGCTCTGCCCCATGTTCACATGGTCGTTGGGGTGCACGGTCTCGCCCGCCTTCTCGGTGGCGAGATGCCCGATGACCTCGTTGGCGTTCATGTTGGTGCTCGTGCCCGAGCCCGTCTGGAACACGTCGATGGGGAAATGGCGGTCATGCCTGCCCTCGGCCACCTCCAGGGCGGCCGCCTCGATCGCCTTGGCGCGCTTGGCATCCAGCACGCCGAGGCCCTGGTTCACGGTGGCGGCGGAGGCCTTGATGATGCCGAGGGCCCGGATGAAAGAGCGGTGCATGGGCAGCCCGCTGATGGGGAAATTGTCCACGGCCCGCTGGGTCTGGGCACCCCACAGAGCGTCGGCGGGTACCTTGAGTTCGCCCATGCTGTCATGTTCGATCCGGAAGCCCTTGTCGGTCATCGTCGACTCCTCAAGAATTCGCGTCAGGAAAGCCGCATAACATCATGATTCAATGATATAATTGCCGTTGGAAAACTGGGGCAGAAAGCCGCCGCGGAAGGCGGCAAAACGTTTCAGTTATTATCCGCCATTCCTTTTGGGGATGCACGAAAACCCATGGAATCCTCTGCACTTACCGCCCTCTCTCCCCTGGATGGCCGCTACGCCGGCAAGACCGAGAAGCTCAGGCAGCTCTTCAGCGAGTACGGCCTGATGCGCCAGCGGATTCGGGTGGAGATCGCCTGGTTCACGGCCCTGGCGGGGGAAGCCGCCATCGCGGAAGTCCCGCCGCTAACCGACGATGCCGCCGGTTTCCTCGCTGGCCTCACCTCGGGTTTCGATCTCAAGGCTGCGGAGCGCATCAAAGAGATCGAGTCCACCACCAACCACGACATGAAGGCGGTGGAGTACTACCTCAAGGAGTGCATGGTCGAGCGTCCTGCCTTCAAGAAGGTGAGCGAGTTCGTGCACTTCGGCTGCACTTCGGAGGACATCAACAACCTCTCCTACGGACTCATGCTGCAGGAAGGGCGCGAGCAGCTGCTGCTCCCCATCATGGACCGCATGATCGAGCGCCTGCGCGCCCTGGCACATCGCTATGCCGATCACGCCATGCTCTCCCGCACCCACGGCCAGCCCGCCTCCCCCACCACCCTCGGCAAGGAACTCGCCAACGTCGTGTTCCGGCTGCGCCGCCAGCGCGCGCAACTCAAGGCCGTGGAGATCCTGGGCAAGATGAACGGCGCCGTGGGCAACTACAACGCCCATCTCGCTGCCTATCCCGACGTCGACTGGCAGGCCATGAGCCGCCGCACCGTGGAATCCCTGGGACTCGTCTGGTCCCCCTACACCATCCAGATCGAACCCCACGATTACATGGCGGAGTACTTCGACGCCCTGGCGCGCTTCAACACCGTGCTGCTGGACGCCAGTCGCGACATCTGGGGATACATCTCTATCGGCTACTTCAAGCAGAAGCCGGCGGCGGGTGAAGTCGGCTCCTCCACCATGCCTCACAAGGTGAACCCCATCGACTTCGAGAACGCCGAAGGCAACTTGGGATTAGCCAATGCATTGTTGCGGCACTTCGCCGAGAAACTGCCGGTATCCCGCTGGCAGCGGGATCTCACCGATTCCACCGTCCAGCGCAACATCGGCGTAGGCGTCGGCCATAGCGTGCTGGCGTACGAATCCTTCCTCAAAGGCCTATCCAAGTTGGAGGCGGATGCCGAGCGCATGCAGGCGGATCTGGACGCCAACTGGGAAGTGCTGGCGGAAGCGGTACAGACCGTGATGCGCCGCCACGGCGTGGACGAACCCTACGAGAAGCTCAAGGCCCTGACCCGGGGCCGACGCGTGGATGGCG
>DASUBN010000371.1:0-5320 GCA_035763245.1 Gammaproteobacteria bacterium
GGCTATTACCTGTCGCTGTCCTCCCTCGGCGACACCGCCGCCATCAGCGCCGTCGGCGTCAGCAGCGGCGCGGGCGAGGTGTATGTATTCTCGGACTTCAGTGGCTCCTGGGTGCAGGCCGCCGCGCTCACTGACCCGGACGCCACCGCCAACGATAGCTTCGGCAACCCCATCTCGCTGTCGGCAAGCGGCGACACTCTGCTCGCCGGCTCCAGCGCCGCCGTCACCAGCGTCGCGCATGCCGGCAAGGCCTATCTCTTCACCCTGAATAGCGGCACCTGGAGCCAATCCCAGGAATTCGACGATCCGGCGAATTCCTCCGGCGACTACTTCGGCGGCAGCGGGCTCTCTCTCACCGAAGACGGCCTGAATGCCTACATCGCGGCGTCGGGCACGAAGGTGGGCGGCGTCGCCAGCGCCGGGGCGGGCTATCTCCTGCAGACCCAGACGAACCTTACCCTGGGCTACAACTTCGCGCCCGTTACCAGCGTCACCGTCGGCGACAGTCTGACCATTGTCTACAAGATGACTGATGGCGGCAGCTTCAGCGCGGGTGACTCGCGGCTCGTCCTCACCCTCCCCGGCGGCGTGAGTTTCGTGAGCGGTGCCGATTGCAGCGCCGGCGGAAGCCGGGTCATCTGCGGCGAGTTCCTGGTCCCGCCGGGCGGCGGCGGCTGGACAGCTTCGATCACGCTCAAAGCCACGGCTCCCGGCAAGATGGATATCCTCAGCGAGGAAGCGGCGGAGGAAGCCGCCGCGAGCCTTTCCAACAGTTCTTTCAAAACCACCATCACCGTCGCCGACATCGCCCCCACCGCCAAGGCCGGCAGCGTCACCACCGCCGAAGGCCAGGCAGTCAAAGGCACGCTTTCCGCCACTGCGGGCTACAGCGGCCAGAAACTGAGCTACGCCGTCGCCGCCAAGCCCGCCCATGGCACCGTCAGCCTCACGGCGTCCACCGGCGCCTTCACCTACACGCCCGCGAGCGGTTACTCCGGCAGCGATAGCTTCACCTTTACCGCCGGCGACGGCACCGTGAGCTCCTCCGCCGCCACCGAGTCCATCACCGTCACCGCGAGCGGCAGCAGTGGTGGTGGCGGTGGCACCTTGGGCCTCCTCTCCCTGGCCTTCGTCGGCGTCGGATTCAGCCTGCGGCGTCGCCGATCCAGCGGTACCTGAACCTTGCTTCATTTGACCGCACCATCGCGTTCATCCTATCTCCCTTAGGGAGTCTCAAATAGAAACCCCGCGCGGGGCGGGGCACTTTAGGCATCCGATTACTCTTGTATGGCGCAATAGGGTGAATACCCGGGATGAATTGCGGTCTTCACCTAATGGATTGCAGGCGAAATAATACCGAGAATTATGGCACTCCGATGTCAGGGGTTTACGCGGTATAAATCGGGATGTCCCCCCAGGAAATCACCTTCGAAGAAGTCCCCAGCTCCAAGCGGGGGCTCGGCTATGCGACCAGCCATCGGGTCACCGCTCATAAGCTGATCCTCGACGTCGCCAAGCACCTCTTTGCCCGCCGGGGTTACGAGGCCACGAGCCTCGCGGCCATCGCCCACGCCGCCGGCGTCCCGATCGAGGAAGTCACGGATCATTTCAACGACAAGCTCGGCATCCTCATGGCGGTGTTCGAGGAGGGTTGGAGCGCCATCAACCAGCGCCTCCAGGACATCGTCATCAATTCCATCAACGCCCGCCAGGCCACCCTCTCCATGCTCGCCATCATGATGCGCATCCTCGAGCACGATGGCGACCTCGCGCGCCTCCTGCTGTTCGAATCGCGCCGCCCGCACCCGGGGACGGGCGAGATCGTGTATTCCGGCGGCTATCGCTGGTTCTCGCGGCTCTGCGTGGAATTGGTCATGCGCGGCCAGAAAGACGGCAGCTTCCGCTCCGCCCTCCATCCTGGCGCCGTCGCCTCCATGCTCACCGGCGCCATGGAGAGCCTCATGCGCGACCGCTATCTCGCCGAGGAGCAAGGCATCACCACTCCCTTCACCGGCGCGCAGCTCATGACGGCCTTCGACGCCCTCGTCTCCTACCTTGGTCCCGAGGTCGCCCAGGCCAAGCGCTGACCGGCCGCCGCCGCGGCCTGATTCCCTTCTCGTGAAAAGAAGCCCCACACAAGGCGGGGCCGACGTCCATCGTCTCCGCTGAGACCGTCAGGTCACCGGAAGCACGGCGCCCGCCGCCCGGCGGGCATTTTTTATTTCATTTGTATCCGTAGCAACCGCCTCAGGCCGCTCGATTTGGTCCTGGATTCCCGAGTCGCGGCCGCCCCAAATGCGCATGTTTCGCAACAATATGTTGCAATCGGCGCACGTCTGACTACAATTTGTGCTCGAAGTCGTCGGCGCGGCGCGCGCGTCCAGGGGCATGCCCGCCGCGGAGTGGTCCGGCGGCGCCATCCGGGCTCCCAGCTCCACCCTAATTTGCACGCAGGGAGAGACAAGCCATGTCGAACGAGCTGCGGCGCATCCCCGTGTCCGAGCTCGCTCTCGGCATGTACGTCGCCAAGCTCGACCGGCCCTGGACCGACACGCCGTTCCTCTTCCAGGGCTTCTTCCTCCATCACGACGACGAGCTCGACCTCATCCGCCGCTACTGCCAGCACGTCTTCATCGACGTCGCCCGGGGCGACGGACAAGCGGAGGACCCGGACGCCTCCCGCACCATCACCCGCGTCACCAACCTGCGCGGCCCCACGCCGGCCAAGGCGCCCGCCCCGGGCCGCCGCGTCACCTACGAGCGTGCCGCCGCCGTCGAATACGAGATGCCCTCGGCCCGCGCCATCTACGACGACACCGCCAAGGCCGCCAAGGAGGTGGTCCGCCACCTGCAGGAGACCGGCCATCTCAACCTGGACCTGGCGCAGCAGGTCGTGGCCCAGGTCATGGACAGCGTGCTGCGCAACCCGGACGCCATGACCTGGCTCGCGCGCATGAAGACCCACGACGAATACGTCTACCAGCACTCCGTCAACTCCTGCGTCTGGGGCCTCGCCTTCGGCCGGCACCTGGGCCTCGACCGCCAGGCCATCTACGAGATCGGCTTGGGCTGCATGCTCCAGGACGTGGGCAAGACGCGCCTGCCCGCGCTGCTGCTCGCCAAGACCGGGCCGCTGTCGCCGGCCGAGACCCGGGTCATCCGTTCCCACGTGGAGCACAGCGTCGCCATCATGCAGCACACGCCCGGCGTCACCCAGCGCATGCTCGACATGGTGCAGTACCACCACGAGCGCTTCGACGGCAGCGGTTACCCCACCGGCCTCAAGGGCAACGACATCCCCACCTTCGCCAAGATCGGCGGCATGGTGGACTGCTACGACGCCCTCATCAGCCCCCGCCCCTACGCCATCCAGCTCACCCCGCACCTGGCCCTGCGCGAGATCTACACCTGGCGCGGCAACCTGTTCCAGCCCGAGGTGGTCGAGCAGTTCATGCAGGTGGTCGGCGTGTTCCCCACCGGCAGCCTGGTCGCGCTCAACACCGGCGTGGTGGGCGTCGTCATCTCCCAGAACGAGAGCCGGCGCCTGAGGCCGCGGCTCATGCTGATCCTGGATGAGAAGAAGAAGCGCCTCTCCCGCTTCGAGACCGTGGACCTGCTCAACGACCAGCCGTGGTCCGACCCCGAGAAGTACTGGATCGACAGGCACGTCGACGCCGCCGCCTACGGCATCGACCCCCATTCCCTCTATCTCTGAGGGCGCGGCATGGGCGACAGCATCCTCTCGCTCCGCCCCAACCGGGCCCTGCTGCTGCGCTACCTCGAGTCCCACGTCGCGCAGGCGCACCGCTCCGAGGAGCAGCTGGCCGTGCTCGTCATCCAGGTCCAGCGGGGCGCGGAACTCGCCGCCCTGTTCACCACCCAGTCCATCGAATCCCTGCTGGAGCATTTCGCTGCCCGCCTCGAGGGCATCTGCCGCAAGCAGGACCGCATCGCCCGCATCGGCGACGTCGAGTTCGCCATGTACCTGCCCGCCGTCCTCAACGAAGGCCATGCCCTGCTCGCCGCCAACAAGGTCATGCTCACCCTGGCCCAGCCCTTCACCGAGGGAGACCGCACCATCCCCGCCGAAGTGAAGATCGGCATCGCCCTCTTCCCCGACCACGGCGCCAAGGCCGAGAACCTGCTGCAATACGCCGAGTCCGCGTTGACCGAAGCCAAGGCCGCCAAGCTTCCCTACGCCGTCTATTCCGGCCGCGCCCTCGACCGCATGGAGGAGACCTGGGACATGGAAGGCGCCCTCGACGCCGCGCTCAAGAACGGCGAATTCGAGGTGTATTACCAGCCCAAGATAAGCCTGCACGATCGGAGGCTCGTCGGCGCCGAGGCCCTGGTGCGCTGGCACCATCCCGAGCGCGGCGTGGTGCCGCCGGGCCATTTCCTCCCCGTCGTCGCGCGCTCCGGAAAGCTGCCCGCGCTCACCTGGTCCGTGCTCAACATGGCGCTCGAGCACGTGGTGCGCTGGCCCAAGACCGCGACCCCCCTCACCGTCGCCGTGAACATCGAACCGGCGCTCCTGGGCGAGACCCTCGTCGGCCGCATCGCCGACGCCCTCGGCCTCTGGGGCGTGGCGCCGGAAACGCTGATCCTCGAGATCACCGAGACCGGCGTCATGAGCCAGCCGGAGCTTGGCTTCGGCGTCCTCAAGCGCCTGCGCGACCGGGGCGTGCGCATCTGCGTGGACGACTTCGGCACCGGCTACTCCTCGCTCGGGAACTTCCGCCACATCCCCGCGGGCGAACTCAAGATAGACCGCAGCTTCGTGAGCCGCCTGCTCGCCGAGGCCTTCGAAGCCCGCATCGTGCGCAGCATCATCGCCCTCGCCAAGGCCTTCGACCTCGAGGCCGCCGCCGCCGGCGCCGAGAACTTCTCCACCTTGGGCAAGCTCGCGGCCTTGGGCTGCGACTACGCCCAGGGTTACTGCATCAGTCCCCCGCTGCCGGCCGAGGCGTTCATGACCCTGGCGGCCGAATACGAACCCGTGCTGTACTGAACCCGCCGCAAGGCCGAAAAGGAGCTGGTCGTGGAAAAGGGCAGGCTATTCGTCAACGACGTGGACAGCGCCAGGTGCGCCTTCTGTCCCTACGGCACCGAGTTCGCCCCCGGCGACCGCATCCTGATCTACGACGAGAAGACCGTGTTCGGCCGCCAGACCCGCGAGCGCGAGGTCGAGGTCACCTCCGTCAAGCTGTTCCGCTCCACCGGGCGCCAGATCACCCTCGACCTCATGATGATCTCCGACACCGAGTCCGAGAAGATCGCCGCGGACAGCGACTTGACCGTGGACATCCTGCTCAACCAC
>DASUBN010000372.1:0-8948 GCA_035763245.1 Gammaproteobacteria bacterium
GGCGCAGGCCGAGGCCGCGCACGGTCGCCTTATGACGCTCGAGGCGCCCGAAATAGCTGCGCACCAGCGTCACCTTGATCTGCTTGTTGTTGCCCTTGGTGGCCATGGCTTAACCCTTGATGTCTTCGAGCGACTTGCCGCGCTTGGCCGCAATCTGGTGCGGCGAACGCAGGTCGGTCAACGCGTTCATGGTGGCGCGCACCACGTTGATGGGATTGCGCGAGCCGTAGCTCTTGGCCAGCACGTTCTTCACGCCGGCCACTTCCAGGACGGCACGCATGGCGCCGCCGGCGATGATGCCGGTACCGTCGGAGGCCGGCTGCATGAACACGCGGGTGGCGCCGTGGCTGGCGCGGGTCGCGTAGAACAGCGTGCCGTCCTTCAGGGGGACCTGCTGCAGGTTCTTGCGGGCCTGCTCCATGGCCTTGGACACCGCGTTCGGGACTTCGCGGGCCTTGCCGTAGCCGAAGCCGACCTTGCCGTTGCCGTCGCCCACCACCGTCAGGGCGCTGAAGCCGAACAGGCGGCCGCCCTTGACGGTCTTGGAGACGCGGTTCACGGCGACCAGCTTCTCCTGCAGGCCGTCGTTGCTTTCCGGAAGGTTGTCGAATTTAGCCATGTGTCACCCTTAGAACTTGAGACCGTTCTCACGCGCGGCGTCGGCCAGAGCCTTCACCCGCCCGTGATAACGGAAACCGGAGCGGTCGAACGCGACCGCCGTGATCCCGGCCTTCTTCGCCTTCTCGGCGATGGCCTTGCCCACGGCCTGCGCCGCGGCCACGTTGCCGCAGTGCTTAAGGCCTTTCTTGATGTCGGCCTCGAGCGTCGACGCCGCCACCAGCACCTTGTCGCCCTCCGGGGCGATGATCTGGGCATAGATGTGGCTCGGGGTGCGGTGCACCGCCAGGCGGTAGGCCCGAAGCTCGTGGATGCGGGCACGGGCGCGGCGCGCGCGGCGCAGGCGCGCGAGCTTCTTCTCAAAAGGCTTCTTGTCCATCGCTCGTACCTCTTACTTCTTCTTGGCTTCTTTGAGCACCACGCGTTCATCCGCGTAGCGCACGCCCTTGCCCTTGTAGGGCTCCGGCGGACGGAAGCCACGGATGTCCGCGGCGACCTGGCCGACCTTCTGCCGGTCCAGTCCCTTCACGATCACTTCGGTCTGGCTCGGCGTCTCGATGGTGATGCCTTCCGGGATCTTGTAGTTCACCGGATGGGAGAACCCGAGCGTCAGGTTCAGCATCTTGCCCTGGGCCTGGGCGCGGTAGCCCACGCCGACGAGCTCGAGCTTCTTGGAGAAGCCGGTCGTCACGCCAAGCACGGCGTTGGCCAGCAGCGCGCGGGTCGTGCCCGAGGCGGCGTTCGCCTCCTGGGTCTCGGTCTTCTGCTGCACGTGCAGCACGCCGTTGTCGTTGCTCACGGTGACGCCGGGATGCAGCACCAGCGTGTAGCTGCCCTTCTGGGCCTTGATGGTCACCGAACCCGCTTCGAGCTTGGCTTCGACGCCCTTCGGCAGGGTGATCGGTTGCTTTCCGATTCTGGACATGGCTGTTTCCTCGGATCCGTTAGGCGACGACGCCGATGACTTCGCCGCCCTGGCCGGCGGCCCGCGCGGCGCGGTCAGTCATCACGCCCTTGGAGGTGGACACGATCGCCACGCCGAGCCCGCCGAGCACCTTGGGCAGGTCGTCCTTGCGCTTGTACACGCGCAGGCCGGGGCGGCTCACGCGCTCCAGGCGATCGATGACCGGACGGCCCTCGTGGTACTTCAGGGAGATGGCGAGCACCGGCTTGCCTTCCACGTCACGGTTGGCGAAGCCCTCGATGTAGCCTTCGTCCTTCAGCAGGCGTGCGATCTCCGACTTGACCTTGGAGTTCGGCATGCTGACCTCCGCATGGCCCACCATCTGGGCATTGCGGATGCGGGTGAACATGTCGGCGATGGGATCAGTCATACTCATGGATATCGATATCCCTGTTGTTACCAGCTGGCCTTGTGCAGGCCGGGCACGTCGCCACGCATGGTGGCTTCGCGGAGTTTGTTGCGGGCCAGACCGAACTTGCGGTAATAGCCGTGGTCGCGACCGGTCAGCGCGCAGCGGTTGCGCTGGCGCGCCTTGGCGGAATCACGCGGCAGGCCGGCGAGTTTGGCGACCGCCGCCTGGCGGTCCTCGTCGCTCGCGTTCAGGTCGCGGATGATGGCCTTGAGTTCGGCGCGCTTGGCGGCGTGCTTGGCAGCCAGCTTGGCGCGGCGGATCTCGCGGTTGATCATGGAGGTCTTGGCCATGGTGCGGTCCTTTAGTTCCGGAACGGGAAGTTGAAGGCCTCGAGCAGCGCCCTGGCTTCCTCGTTCGTCTTGGCCGTGGTGGTGATGGTGATGTCCATGCCACGCAGGGCATCGATCTTGTCGTATTCGATCTCAGGGAAGATGATCTGTTCCTTCACGCCCATGCTGTAGTTGCCGCGCCCGTCGAAGGAGCGGCCGCTCACGCCGCGGAAGTCGCGCACGCGGGGCAGGGAGATGCTGATCAGACGGTCCAGGAACTCGTACATCTGGCCGCGGCGCAAGGTCACCTTGCAGCCCACGGGGTAGCCGTCGCGGATCTTGAAGGTCGAGATCGACTTCTTGGCCTTGGTGATCACCGGCTTCTGGCCGGCGATCTTGGTCATGTCGGCCACGGCGTTCTCGATGACCTTCTTGTCCGCGGTGGTCTCGCCCACGCCCATGTTGAGCGTGATCTTGGTGATGCGCGGCACCTGCATCGGGTTCTTGTAGCCGAAGCGCTCGGAGAGCTGCTTCACCACGGTGCTGCGGTAATGTTCCTGCAATCTGGCGGCCATGCGGGCGGTCCTCAGACGTCAACCACTTCGTTATTCGACTTGAAGAAGCGCACCTTGCGGCCGTCCTCCAGCTTGCGCAGCCCCACGCGGTCGCCTTTCTTGGTGACCGGGTTGTAGAGCATCACGTTGGAGATGTGGATCGGCATCTCCTTGTCCACGATCCCGCCGGCGACGTTCGCGTTCGGGTTCGGGCGCTGGTGCTTCTTCGCCATGTTCACGTTCTCGACGAGGATGCGGTCCTTCTCCAGTACCTTGAGTACGGAGCCGCGCCGGCCCTTGTCCTTGCCGGCGATAACCACCACTTCGTCGCCTTTCCTGATCTTGTTCATATGCCTGCTCCTGGTGCCTTACAGCACTTCCGGGGCCAGCGAGATGATGCGCATGAAGGCCTCGGTGCGCAGCTCGCGGGTCACCGGTCCGAAGATACGGGTGCCGATGGGTTCCAGCTTGTTGGTCAGCAACACCGCGGCGTTGCTGTCGAACTTGATGATGGAGCCGTCCGGGCGACGCACGCCGCTACGGGTGCGGACCACCACCGCGTTGTACACCTCGCCTTTCTTCACCTTGCCGCGCGGGATGGCGTCGCCGATGCTGACCTTGATGACGTCGCCGATACGCGCGTAGCGGCGCTTGGAGCCGCCCAACACTTTGATGCATTTGAGGCTGCGTGCGCCGCTGTTATCGGCGGCATCGAGCACTGTGCGCATCTGGATCATGACTGCTAACCCTCGGTGCTAAGCCGGTTACTGCGCCGCGGACGGGGCCGCGCGCTCCAACACTTCGACGAGCGTCCACGACTTGTGGCGCGAGATCGGGCGGCACTGCGTGATGCTCACGATGTCGCCTTCCTGGCACTCGTTCTTCTCGTCATGCGCCTTGATCTTGCTGCGGCGACGCAGGATCTTGCCGTAGGTGTCGTGCGTGACCATGCGCTCGATGGCGACCGTGATGGTCTTGTCCATCTTGTTGCTGACCACCTTGCCGGTCAGCGTACGGGTCTTCTTCTGCTCGCTCATTTCTTGCCTGCCTTCGCGCGCTCGTTCAGCGCGGTCTTGAGACGCGCCACGTCCTTGCGCGCATTACGGATCTGGTGGGCGCGGGGCGCCTGACCGGCAGCCGCCTGCATGCGCAGGTTGAACTGCTCCTTGCGGAGCGCGGCGATCTCGTCGCGCAGCTCCTTCTCGCTCTTCTTACGGATGTCGTTCATGTCCATCACATCACCTGTCGGGCCACGAAGGCGGTGAGCACGCCGAGCTTGGCGGCCGCCAGGCGGAAAGCCTCGCGCGCCGTGGCCTCGTCCACGCCTTCCATCTCGTAAAGCATCGAACCGGGCTGCACCTTGGCGACCCAGTACTCCACGTTGCCCTTGCCGTTGCCCATGCGGACTTCCAGCGGCTTCTTGGTCACCGGCACGTCCGGGAACACGCGGATCCATATCTTGCCGCCGCGCTTCACGAAGCGCGTCATGGCGCGGCGCGCAGCCTCGATCTGGCGCGCGGTGATGCGGCCGCGGGTGGTGGCCTTCAGGCCGTACTCACCGAACGCGACGTTGTTGCCGCTCTGCGCGAGGCCGCGGTTACGGCCTTTGTGCTGCTTGCGGTACTTGGTGCGCTTGGGCTGCAACATGTGCCTCTACTCCCGGATCAGTTGGCCGCCGCGGCGGTCTTCTCGCCCTCGGCTTCCTTGGTCGTGTTCATGTCGTTCGCGTCGAGGATCTCGCCCTTGAAGATCCACACCTTGACGCCGATGACGCCGTAGGTGGTGTGGGCCTCCGCCAGGCCGTAGTCGATGTCGGCGCGCAGGGTATGCAGGGGCACGCGGCCCTCGCGATACTGCTCGGTGCGGGCGATCTCGGAGCCGTTCAGGCGGCCGGAGACGCGCACCTTGATGCCCAGGGCACCGAGACGCATGGTGTTCTGCACGGCGCGCTTCATGGCGCGGCGGAACATGATGCGGCGCTCGAGCTGCTGGGCGATGCTCTCGGCCACGAGATAGGCGTCGAGCTCAGGCTTCCTGATCTCCTCCACGCCGATGTCCACCTCGGTACCGGGCATCAGCTTGCCGAGCTGCTTGCGCAGGGCATCGATGTCCTCGCCCTTCTTGCCGATCACCACGCCCGGACGGGCGGTGTGGATCGTGATGTAGGCCTTCTTGGCCGGGCGCTTGATCTCGATGCGGCTCACGGACGCCTGGGCGAGCTTCTTCTTCAGGAACTCGCGCACCTTGAGGTCGCTCAGCAGGTTCTGGGCGTAAGCCCGCTTGCTGGCGAACCACTTGGAATTCCAGTCCGAGGCGATGCCCAGACGGAAACCTGTCGGATTGACTTTCTGACCCATGATCCCGTCCTTATTCGTCAGCAACGATGATGCTGATGTGGCTGGTGCGCTTCAGGATGCGGGCGCCACGACCTTTGGCGCGCGCCATGAAGCGCTTCATGTGCGGACCCTCGTCCACCATGACGGTCTTGACCTTCAGCTCGTCCACGTCGGCACCGTTGTTGTGCTCGGCGTTGGCGATGGCGGACTCCAGCACCTTGCGCAGCAGCTTGGCGGCGCGCTTGGGGCTGAACTCCAGCACCTTCAGGGCCTCGCCCACGGCCTTGCCGCGGATCTGGTCCGCCACGAGGCGCGCCTTCTGGGCGGCGATGCGGGCATAACGATGTTTAGCGGCTACCTGCATGTCTCTATCCTCAGGCCTTCGCTTCGGTCTCGGCGGTCTTGCGGGCGCCGTGGCCTTTGAAGATGCGGGTGGGCGCGAACTCGCCCAGCTTGTGTCCGACCATGTTCTCGCTCACCAGCACCGGCACGTGCTGCCGGCCGTTGTGCACGGCGATGGTGAGGCCCACCATCTCCGGGGTGACCATCGAGCGGCGCGACCAGGTCTTGATCGGACGCTTGTTGCCGCCCGACGCCGCTGCCGTGACCTTCTTGGCCAGGTGCGGATCGATGAACGGGCCTTTGCGGATGGAACGCGGCATCGCTTTAACCTCTCATCACTTCGCGTTGCGACGGCGCACGATCATGCCGTCGGTGCGCTTGTTGGCGCGCGTCTTGTAACCCTTGGTCGGCTGGCCCCACGGCGACACCGGGTGACGGCCGCCCGAGGTCTTGCCTTCGCCACCGCCGTGCGGATGGTCGATGGGGTTCATCACCACGCCGCGCACGGAGGGTCGGATGCCCTTCCAGCGGCGCGCACCGGCCTTGCCGTACTGGCGCAGGTTGTGCTCGTCGAAGCCCACTTCGCCGATGGTGGCGCGGCAGTCCACGTGCACCTTGCGCATCTCGCCGGAACGCAGACGGAGGGTGCAGTAGGCGCCCTCGCGGGCCACGACCTGCACCGAAGAACCGGCGCTGCGGGCCATCTGCGCGCCCTTGCCTGGCTGCAGTTCCACGCAGTGCACCAACGTGCCCACCGGGATGTTGCGCAGCGGCAGCGAGTTGCCCGACTTGATCGGGGCATGGCTGCCGGCGATGATCTCCTGGCCCGGCTCGACGCCCTTGGGGGCGATGATGTAACGGCGCTCGCCGTCCTTGTACAGCACCAGCGCGATGTGCGCGGTGCGGTTCGGATCGTATTCCACGCGCTCGATGCGGCCGGCGATGCCGTCCTTGTCGCGCTTGAAGTCGATCACCCGGTAATGCTGCTTGTGGCCGCCGCCCTGGTGGCGCGTGGTGAGACGGCCGACGTTGTTGCGACCGCCGCGGCTCTTCTTGGTCTCGACGAGCGAGCCCAGCGGGCCGCCCTTGTGCAGGCCCGGGGTGACGACCTTGACGAAGGCCCGGCGCCCGGGCGATGTCGGTCTGGCTTTGATGAGTGGCATGGCGCTTCTCTCGTTCTATGCGGGGCCGGCCTTAGGCCTGCTCCCCGGCAATGTTGATCTCGCTGCCCGGCGCGAGGCGCACGTAGGCCTTTTTCCAGTCACTGCGCCAGCCGAGCATGGCGCCGAAGCGCTTCTGCTTGCCGTGCACGTTGACGATCTGCACATCGGCCACCTTGACCTCGAACATCTTCTCGACGGCCTGACGGATCTCCTGCTTGTCGGCGTCGCGGCGCACGCGGAACACCACCTGCTGGTGCTTTTCGCCCACGCGGGCGGCCTTCTCGGACACGTGGGGTCCGAGCAGGATGCTCATGAGTCTTTCCTGTTTCGGGTTCATGCGAGCCACTCCTCCAGGCGACGGATCGACGGCACGGTGAACAGCACCTTCTCGAAGCCGATGAGGCTCACGGGGTCCAGACCGGTGGCGTCACGCACTTCCACGTTGGGGAGGTTGCGCGAGGCCAGGTAGAGCTTCTCGTCCACCTGCTCGGTGACGATCAGCACGTTGTCGAGTTCGAGGGCCTTGAGCTTGCCGGCAAGCTCCTTGGTCTTGGGAGCGGTCACGCCGAACTCCGGCAGCACCACTACGCGCTGCTGGCGCACGAGCTCGGAGACGATGGCGCGCAGCGCGCCCTGGTACATCTTGCGGTTCACCTTCTGGCTGTGGTCGCGGGTCACCGCCGCGAACACCTTGCCGCCGCCGCGCCAGATGGGGCTGCGGATCGAACCGGCGCGTGCCTGACCGGAACCCTTCTGCGGGCGGGGCTTCTTGCCGCCGCCGCGGACCATGGCGCGGGTCTTCTGGCCCTTGGTGCCGGCACGGCCGCCCGCGAGGAACGCGGTGACCACCTGGTGTACCAGGGACTCGTTGAATTCACGGCTGAAAGACTCATCAGACAGGCTGATGGACTGGCTGCCGGCGGTCTTGTGCATCTGCAGTTCCATGCCGCCTCCTTAACCGCGCGCCGCGGGGCGCACGATGACGTTGCCGCCCTCGGAGCCCGGGACTGCGCCCTTGACGAGCAACAGGTTCTTCTCCGCATCCACCTTCACCACCGTCAGGTTGATGGCGGTGCGGCGCTTGTTGCCGAGGTGACCGGACATGCGCTTGCCGGGGAACACGCGGCCCGGCGTCTGGCGCTGACCGATGGAGCCAGGGGCGCGATGCGAGAGCGAGTTACCGTGGGTGGCGTCGCCCATCGTGAAGTGATGGCGCTTGATGGTGCCGGCGAAGCCCTTGCCGATGCTGGTGCCCGTGACGTCCACGAGCTGCCCGGGTTTGAAGATGTCAGCCTTGATCTCGCCGCCGGCCTTGAGCTCGGCGCCCTCGTCTTTGCCGAGGCGGAACTCGCCCGAGAGGCGGCCGGCGCCGGTGGCGGCCTTGGCGTAGTGACCGGCCATGGCCTTGGTCACACGCTTGGCGCGACGGGTGCCGGTGGTCACCTGCACGGACACGTAGCCGTCCGCTTCCAGGGACTTCACCTGGGTGATGCGATTGGGTTCGACCTGAATGACGGTCACGGGGATGGACACGCCATCCTCGGAGAAAACGCGGGTCATGCCGCATTTGCGGCCGATTACGCCGATACTCATCTTCGTTGTCCTCGTTTCACGGCACCGACTACGATTGGCCGGCGCTGCAAAAGCCTTGCAAATCAAAGGCCCGCCGGTGTACCCAGCGGGCCGCAGGGAGCCGGGGATTATACCAGCCTGGACCGCTCCTGCAACAGGCCGAGGTGGGTCTTTTGGCTACCAAGGGGGGCCGGGGGGATACCGGAAGGTGACCCTTGGGCCCTGGGTGCAGCCCTGGGGGCCGGGAAGGCCCTAAGCCGGGCGACGGGGGCCGGTTTTGGTACTAGACTCCCGGGCAGTCCAATAGCCCTCAAACAGCCCAAGGGAGAGTTCCATATGGTGTCCCTAGCCCAGCTCTGGCTTCCCATCCTGCTGGCGGCGATCGGCATACACGTCGCCAGCGCCGTCATCCATATGTTCCTGCACTTCTGGCATAGCGCCGACTACCACGGCTTCAGCAACGAGGACGCGGTCCAGGCCGCCATCGGCAAAGACAACCCCTCCCCCGGCATATACATGGTCCCCTACTGCAAACCCGAGGACATGCGCAAACCCGAGACCATCGAGAAGTTCAAAAAAGGCCCTCAGGCCTTTCTGTTCGTGCGCAACGCCTCCGGCATGAATATGACCAAACCCTTGATCCAGTGGTTCCTGTTCTGCCTGGTGACGGCGCTATTCGGGGCCTATGTCGCCGGCGCCACCCTCGCTGCCGGCACCG
>DASUBN010000373.1:0-3061 GCA_035763245.1 Gammaproteobacteria bacterium
ATGCTCTCGAGATCGCCCATCTCCAGCTTGGGCATGCCGCAGCATTTCTCCCGGGGTGTGAGCCGCACCTGCACCCCGTTGTGCTCGAACACCTTCACCAGGTCCACCGCCATGTCCGGCTGGTTGTGGTTGCCGTAGCAGGTCACGTAGAGCGCCACCTTGCCCCTCGTGTCATCCACGGGCTCAGGCGCGGCCTGCAGGGGCTCATGGCCCTTCAGGCGCTTCCTCGCCGTATCGCTGTGGAACTCCGGCACCACCGCGTCCGGATGGATGCCCAGCGTCTTGTCCAGCACCTTGCGCACGGCGCCGTTCCTGTTCGCCGCGTTCACCGCCTGCACCACGATGGGGATGCCGGCGAACTCACCGAGCTGCTGGGGCGAGGAGAGCAACTTGTCCCTGAAGCTCGCGCCTTCCTTCTTGAACTTCACCGCCTTGGCCCGGAGCATCAGGTGCGGGAAATCCAGGTTCCAGGGATGGGGCGGCACATAGGGACACTTCGTCATGTAGCACATGTCGCAGAGGTAGCAATGGTCCACCACCTGCCAGTAGACCTTCTTGTCCACCCCGTCGAGCTCCATCGTCTCGGAGGCATCGATGGCGTCGAAGAGCGTGGGAAAGGAATTGCACAGGCTGAAGCAGCGGCGGCAGCCGTGGCAGATGTCGAACACCCGCTCCAGCTCTTTCGTCAGCAGCTCCTCGTTCCAGAAATCCGGGTTCTGCCAATCGATGTGATGCCGCGTCGGGGCCTCGAGGCCGCCTTCGCGGCGCGGAGCGTCGCCTTTGGACATGCTTTCCTCTCCCCTGATGAGATGCGGGGGTGCCTCGCACCCCCGCACCCGACCGAATCGTCTTGCCTGCTTACTTCCCGAGGGTGTCGAGAGCCTTCTGGAAGCGGTTGGCGTGGGAACGCTCCGCCTTGGCCAGGGTCTCGAACCAGTCGGCGATCTCGCCGAAACCTTCCTCGCGGGCGGTCTTGGCCATGCCCGGGTACATGTCGGTGTACTCGTGGGTCTCGCCGGCGATGGCGGCCTTCAGGTTCTTGTCGGTGGCGCCGATGGGCAGGCCCGTGGCGGGGTCACCCACCGCTTCCAGGTACTCCAGGTGGCCGTGGGCGTGGCCGGTCTCGCCTTCCGCCGTCGAGCGGAACACCGTGGACACGTCGTTGAAGCCTTCCACGTCGGCCTTGTTCGCGAAATAGAGATAGCGGCGGTTCGCCTGGGACTCGCCGGCGAAGGCGTCCTTCAGGTTCTTCTCGGTCTTGCTGCCTTTCAGGTTACTCATGATTCCCTCCAGCTATGAGCGGTGACGGATCCCGGCCCCGGGGTGCCGGGAGTCGGTATTTAGACTGAGTCTAAACTGTAACCCCCTCCGAAGCCCCTGTCAACACGGGGGTTTGACCCCATCCGGCACCACGCGTATCTTGCGTCCGCCTTCCGAGGAGCAGCCGTGGCCAAAGCCCCCAAGTCCGAGCCGAGCGCCGTCCCCGACTTCGAGAAAGCCCTGGCGGAGCTGGAGAACATCGTCTCCACCCTGGAGAAGGGCGACTTGAGCCTCGAGGCCGCCCTGAAGCACTTCGAGCGCGGCATCGCCCTCACCCGCCAGTGCCAGACGGCGCTCAAGGAAGCGGAGCTCAAGGTCGAGCAGTTGGTGGAGAAGAACGGCAAGCAGACGCTGGAACCCTTCGAGACCGAAGCAGACGAATGAGTCCCGGCTTCAAATTGCGGGTGCCGGAATACACCGCCCGCATCGAGAGAGTCCTGGACCGCTGGCTGCCGCCGGCGGACAAGCGCCCCGAACGCCTCCACGACGCCATGCGTTACGCGGTCCTCGGCGGCGGCAAGCGCATGCGGCCGCTGCTCATCTACGCCACCGGCGAGACCCTCGGCGTCTCCGCCGAGAAGCTCGACGGCCCCGCCGCGGCGGTGGAGATCATCCACGCCTACTCCCTCATCCACGACGACCTGCCGGCCATGGACGACGACGAGCTGCGCCGCGGCCGGCCCACCTGCCACGTCGCCTACGACGAGGCCACCGCCATCCTCGCCGGCGACGCGCTGCAAGTGCTGGCCTTCTCCATCCTGGCCGAAGACAAGGCCATGACCGTCTCCCCCGCGGTGCGGGTCGAGATGCTGCGCACCGTGGCCAACGCCAGCGGCTCCGCCGGCATGGCGGGCGGCCAGGCCATCGACCTCGCCGCCGAGGGCAAACAGCTCGACCTCGCGGAACTCGAGCTCATGCACATCTACAAGACCGGCGCCCTGATCCGCGCCAGCGTGCTGCTCGCCGCCCAGAGCGCGGTCGGCCTGGCCGCCGACAAGCTCACGGCCCTGGACCGCTATGCGAAATGCGTCGGCCTCGCCTTCCAGATCCAGGACGACATCCTGGACGTGGAAGGCGAGACCGAGAAGCTCGGCAAGCAAGCCGGCGCCGACTCCGCCCGCCGCAAGCCAACGTATCCCAGCATCCTGGGGCTCGAGCGCTCCCGCCACCGCGCCGGGGAACTGAAGGACGACGCCGTGGCCGCCGTCGCCGGCTTCGGAGAGGCGGCGGAACCCCTCGTCTGGCTCGCGAACTACATCGTCGAGCGCGAGAACTAGGCTTCCCCCGGCTCGCCGGGTTCCAGGAGATCGAGGCGCCGCGCCAGCCAGCGGGTAGTGCCGCCCTGCAGCAACAGCGTGACCAGGATCGTCAGGAACGTTACCCCGGCGATCCGATCCGCCTGCGGCACGCCGTGCGCCAGCAACATGGCGGCGAGCGCCCCGGGGATCACCCCGGTCTCGCGCGTCCAGCACATGAACAAGAGTTCCCGCCACGACCAGCGCACGCGCCGGTCCGGCAGCGCGCAGACGAGCACCGTCACCGGCCGCGCCAGCAGCATCAACGCCAGCACGCAGCCCGCCGCGCCCCACCACTCCCCGCCCATGACCTGCGGATCCATCTGGGCGCCCAGCAGCATGAAGATGATCACGCGCAGGATCATCGCGGTCGTGTCCGCGTATTCGTGCAGGCGCCGCGTCTCGTCCGGGGCCAGCGTGAACCCGAAGGAGTGGCGGTTGCCGAG
>DASUBN010000374.1:0-9484 GCA_035763245.1 Gammaproteobacteria bacterium
CTGTGGCAAGCGTCATGCTCCAGCGGTATCTGCAGGTTGGTGACGAGCAGCAGTGCGTTCGGGCCCTCGGCCATGGCGCGGTGGATGTCGGCGACCATGTCTTTGAGCGGATCTACGTTGAGGGGCCGCCCCGCGTAGCAATCGCGGAACACGAGATTGAGGCCGCCGCGGACGCGGGCATGCAGCCGTGCCGCCTGTTTCAGCTCGTTGGTGAAGTCAGCTTTGGACTTGCGCTCCTTCTCGAGCGCGTTGCGGATGAACGTGGTGGTGTCGTTCGGATTGAAAGCTTCTTTGGCCATGCCCGCCCCTGATACAGCCCTGCACCGCCGGCGGGGGAACTACGCAACCATGCGTGAATATTATGTAAGCCCCAGATTCAGCTCTTCCGGGGCGCCGCCCCATCAAAGCCATGGCCCCTAACTCATCCCTGCGCCGGTCCCCGCCGGTAACCCAATGGTGAGTTTACACCGCAGCAACCCGAGGCCCGCTACCCCACGGGACCCGGGATTGCTTCGTACGCAAGAGATTTCTGGACTGAGTACAGGGTTGCTACTCAGCGCATATAGCGCCCGTAATCGAGCCCTGTGAGATCAATCTCGGGCTTCAGACCAGCCACGAGGTCCGCCACCACCCGCCCGGAACCGGCTGCCAACGTCCACCCCAAGGGACCGTGGCCGGTATTGAGGAAGAGATTGTGTAGCGGCGTGGCGCCGAGGACCGGCGGGCCGTCGGCGGTCATGGGCCGCAGTCCCGCCCAGTGCTCCACCCTGGCGGCATCCACCTGGGCCGCGAGCGCCGGCACCAGCGCTAGCGCGCGTTTCAGGATAGCCGCTCCCCGCCGCGGGTTCAGGGCGGTGTCGAAACCGTTGAACTCCGCCGTACCGGCGATGCGCAGGCGGGCGCCCAGAGGGGTGAGCACGGTCTTGTGTTCAAAGTCCACCAGCGGTACGCCAAGGGGCCGCGTCCATTCTCCCGCGGGCACCGTGACGGAGTAACCCTTCACCGGGTACATGGGCAGCGCCAGCCCGATGGAAGCCAGCAGTGCAGCGGAGGCGCTTCCCGCAGCCAGCACGTAGCTCTCGGCCTCCAGTTCACCGCCCTCGATGACCACGGCGCGGATGCGCTTCAAGTCACGCCGCAGACCTTTGACTTCGGTGCTGTAGCGGAAGTCCGCCCCGGTCTCCCGAGCCTTACGCTCAAGTTGCCTGGTGAAAGCCTGCGCGTCGCCGCTGGCATCTTTCGGGTAATGGATGGCGCCCACGAGTTCTGCCTGCACCGGCTCCAGCAGCGGCTCTACCCTCGCCGCGTCCGCCGGGCTCAAGGCACGATGGCTCAGACCTTGGGCTGAGAGCGCCTCAGCGAGCGCCACGCAGCGCTCGAAAGCGTATCCATCCCTGAACACCTTGAGCGTACCGACGCTCAAGGAATCATATTCAAGCTTGAGCTGCTCCCGTAGCGCCGCGAGACGTTCAGCGCTATAGAGGCCAAGCCGCAGGTTTGCCTCCGTGGCCCGCCACCAGGGCGCGGCGCGCGAGGCCAGCAGGAACTTGAGCCCCCAGCGCCAGATCCCAGGGAGAGCGCGCAGGCGCAGCAGCAAGGGTGAATCCTCCCTACCGAGCCACTTGATGAGTTGGGTCAGGGTGCCTGGCCCGTTCCAGGGATCCGATTGGCTCGGCGTCACTAGCCCGCCGTTGGCGTAACTCGTCTCCAGCGCCGAAGCTTCACGCCGTTCCAGCAGCGTGACCGCGACGCTGCGCTCCGCCAGATACCAGGCTGTGGTAACGCCGATGATGCCGCCACCGATGACGATCGCACTGCGTGGCAGTTTGCTGCTCATAACCAATGACGTCCCGCCCAGCCAATGAGTTCCAGGGGCCTGAGCAGCCAGGAGCGCCTGGCCCAGTGTCGTGGTTTCACCTGCGCCGATTCGAGGAGATCCTGCCGGAACTGCCGTTCCAGGGTGCGCGCCAAAGCCGGGTCCTGGCTCGCCAGATTGAGCTCGTAGTTCAGGAAGAAGCTGCGGTAGTCCAGGTTGGCGGTGCCCACGCTGCTCCAGTCGCCATCCACCACCAAGGTCTTCGCGTGCAGCATGCGCGGCAGGTATTCGTGGATGTGCACCCCCGCCGCGAGCAGGTTGGCGTAGGCCGCGTAAGCCGCCCATTGGGCCAGCTTCTCGTTGCTCTTGTGCGGCACTAGCAGCCGCACGTCAACCCCCCTACCCGCCGCCCTCATCAGCCCCCGTCGGGTACGGTAGTCCGGCACGAAATACGGAGTGGTCAGGTGGATACTGCTCTTGGCGGTGGCGAATCGGGCGGTGAACAGGCTGTGAAGGAAGCGGCGGCCGCGGCGGGAGTAGTTGGTGATGAGCTCGCTGCTATCGGAGGTCATGGTCACGGGACTCCGGCGCTGGCGGCGCTGCCAGAACGCGTCGAACAGCGTCTCCAGGTCCCGCGCCATGGCGCCTGTCGCCTCCAGGTGGGTGTCGCGCCAGCGGCCTTCCCCATAGAGCCGGCGCGAGTTCTCACGGTGGATGTTGAAACCGCCGAAGAAGCCCCGCCGCCCATCCACCACCAGGAGCTTGCGGTGGTTGCGCCGGTTGTAACGCAGCGGCATCCGCCAACTCCAGCGATGGAACCAGCGGAACTGCACGCCGCCCTGCACCAGGGCCTTCTGCACCGCTCGCGGCCCCCAGAAGAAGGAGCCGGCCGCGTCCAGATGGACCTGCACCACGACACCCTGGGCAGCCCGCTCCCCAAGCGCGGCAATGAAGCGCCGGCCGATCTCGTCGTCGGCGAAGATGTAGCTCTCGAGCTTGATGCTGCGCCGTGCCGCACGGATGGCGGACAACATGGCCGCGTACAGCCTGTCCCCTTCCGTGTAGACACGAAGATAGGCGGCCGGCTCTGCGTTCCGTGTGGGTTTCGCGCGTATCGCCATGGGCGGGGGGCGGGCTGGTATAGTGTTGACCAGATTCTAACCCCCTTACTCTCTTGCGACTGCTGCTTTACAACATACGCTATGCGACGGGCGCAGGCGCGGGCTTCCACCTGCCGGTGCCTGGCGCCGGCTACCTGCGCAACACCAGCCGCAACCTCGCGCGCATCACCGATTTCATCCGCGCCCAGTCGCCCGACATCGCCGGACTGGTGGAAGTGGATCTTGGCTCGGTCCGCGCCTCGGCCATCAATCAGGCGGAAGCCATCGCACATGCCCTGGGCCATGCACCGGGCTACCAGAACAAGTACGGCCTAAGGTCGCTTAACCAGCGGCTACCCATCGTGCGCAAGCAGGGCAACGCCTTCCTGACCCGCTATCCCGAGGCAGTGCAGCGTTGTCATTATTTTGACCTGGGAATAAAGCGGCTTATCATGGAATTGGAACTGGAACAGGTGCGCCTGTTCCTCGTGCATCTTTCGCTCCGGTACAGCCATAGGCACCATCAGATGCACCACCTTCTCTCTCTGATCAAAGATTCCCGCAAGCCGGTGGTCGTAGCCGGTGACTTCAACACTCTGCATGGCGACCATGAGATCCGACATTTCCAGGAGACTGCTGGGCTGGCCAACGCCAACGTCGGTAACCTGCCTTCCTGGCCCAGCAATCGTCCCAGTCGGCAACTGGACTTCATCCTCTACGGCCCCGGCATCAAAGTGACGCGCTTCGATCTTCCTCAGGTACGCTATTCAGATCATCTACCCCTGGTCTGCGATTTCGAAGTTCGGAAGGCCCATTGAATGAGCTGGCAAGCCTTCACCGGCTTCCTGGTGCTTGCCGCGACGGCAGCTCTGCTCCTGCTGCAAGGGCGAAAGCTAGGCCTGCGCCTATGGTCCCGCTTCGTCCGCATGGACCAGGCCTGGCGGGCCTGGATGGACCTAGAGCCGCTTGACGATAAGGAACGTACCCGGCGCCTGGGACTTTTGGAACACCTGAACGAGGCTGTGCGCGCCTCCGTTCACAGCAACCTGCTGGAGTTCGAGGCGCTGCTCAAGGCCGACAAGGCCCCGCTGCTTACACTGCGGCGCGAACTCATGGATAGCGTGGATCGTCGCCTGCTCAACCTTGAGATCCTGCAGTTGCCGCCGGAAGTGCGCCAACGCCTGCGTGCCCAGAGCAGCGACATGCTACAGACGGATGAGGAAGCGGGAACCTACATCGCCGCCAACGAGGTGCGCATGGCTGTGTTGCGGGAATATGCCGCGCGCCGCTTCGGCGATCGGGCGGATGGAGACTGGTTCCACGTCTACGAGAAGGCGTCCCGCCTGAAGCAGCGCGGCGCCCGTAACTTCATCCAACGCACCCTGAACGGCACCCAGACCGGAGCGGACGATGCCCGCTATCAGAACATGACCCGCGTGGACCAGGAGATCCGAACCCGACTGCTCAAGGTGCCGGCCGGCACCCGCTTCGAGGGGCTTAGCCCCGGGAAACCCGCCACGGAATGAGAAGCCGGCGTCCAGCCTTGCAGCCTTACCCGCCCATTCCTATGATGACCGTCCCGCCCCAACTATATATAACGATCCAACGGAGCAACCCATGGCCGAGAATTCCAACCAGAAGAACTGGCGTATCGAACAGGACGGGGACGGCATCGCTTGGCTGTGCTTCGACAAAGCCGACGCCAGCACCAACGTGCTCTCGGGCCACATCATGCAGGAGCTGGGCGAGCGTCTGGCGGAGGTGGAGAAAGCCAGACCCAAGGGCCTCGTGATCTATTCCGGCAAGAAATCCGGGTTCATAGCGGGCGCCGACATCAAGGAGTTTACCGGCCTCAAGACGCCGGACGATGCCTTCAAGCTGATCCGCGGTGGCCAGTTGGTATTGGAGCAACTCGAGAAGCTCCCCTTCCCCACCGCCGTCATCATCCAGGGGTTCTGCCTGGGCGGCGGCCTGGAACTCTCTCTCGCTGCCCGTTATCGCGTGGCGGTGGACGATGATAAGTTGAACCTGGGTCTGCCGGAAGTAAAGCTCGGCATCCACCCGGGCTTCGGCGGTACGGTACGCTCGACCCGTCTCGTGGGCGTATTGCCCGCCATGAGCTTCATGCTGAGCGGACGCAGCGTGCGCGGCCGCGAGGCCCGCGCCATCGGTCTGGTGGACGCACTGGTGAAGGAAGCGGACGCGCGCGCGACCGCTAAGCGCCTGGTGCTCGCCGGCCGCCCCAAGCGCCAGGCTCCCTTCCTGCAGAAGCTGATTGCATTCGCACCCGTCCGCCCCTTGATCGCCGGAGTGTTAGTGAAACAGGTCGCTGCAAAAGTGCGGCGCGATCATTACCCCGCGCCTTACGCCATCATCGACCTGTGGCGGCGTTACGCCGGCAGCGACGAGATGTATCTGCAGGAAGCCCACTCCATCGCAGCACTCATGCTCAACGATACCGCGCGCAACTTGGTTAGGGTTTTCCTGCTCACCGACCGCCTCAAGTCGCTGGGCAAGAAGTCCGACCTCGACCTGAAGCACGTGCACGTAGTGGGAGCCGGCACCATGGGTGGCGACATCGCGGCCTGGTGCGCGCTACGCGGTTATACCGTGACCCTCCAGGACCGGGAGGAGAAATACGTACAGCCGGCCTTGGCACGCGCCCAGAAACTCTTCGAGAAGAAGCTCAAAGGTGCCGAAGTGCAGAACGCCATCGGCCGCCTCAAGATGGACGTGGCAGGCGACGGCGCCAAGGACGCGGATGTGGCCATCGAGGCTATCTTCGAGGATGTGAATGCCAAACAAGAGCTTTACAAGCGCCTCGATGCGGTCATGGGTTCCGACGAGGTACTGGCCACCAACACCTCCAGCATCCGCCTCGAGACCCTGCGCACCGTGCTCAAGCAGCCGAACCGGCTCGTAGGCCTGCATTTCTTCAATCCCGTGGCCAAGATGCCCCTCGTAGAGGTGATCCATGCCGCGGATACTCCCAAGGAAGTGGTTGCCAAGGCGTTGGCCTTCTGTCGTCATATCGACAAGCTTGCGGTGCCGGTGAAGAGCGCTCCCGGCTTCCTGGTGAACCGCATCCTCATGCCCTACATGATGGAAGCCATGCTGGCCGCCGACGACGGCATCGCCCTGGAAGCCATCGATCAGGCAGCGCTGGATTACGGCATGCCCATGGGTCCGGCGGAACTCGCCGATACCGTCGGACTGGACGTGAGCCTATCCGTGGCCAAGGTCTTCGCCAAGGAATTCAACAAGAAGATCCCCGACAGCTTGGTGAAGCTCGTGGAAGCCAAGAAGCTCGGCCGCAAGACCGGCGAGGGCTTCTATAGGTACAAGGATGGCAAACCGTTGAAAGACCGATCCAAGGCCAGAGGCGCGAGCCAGGACCTGCAGGACCGGTTGATCCTGCCCATGCTCAACGAGGCGGTGGCAGTGCTGCGCGAAGGCGTCGTGGCCGACACCGATCTTCTGGATGCCGGCGTGATCTTCGGCACCGGCTTCGCCCCCTTCCGCGGCGGACCCATCAACTACATCCGCGCCGCTGGCGCCGACCGCCTCCAGGCGCGGCTCCAGGACATGGCGAAGATGTACGGCGACCGCTTCAAGCCGGATGCGGGTTGGGGCGCCGCGTCACTCAGGGAACCCAAGGCATGAAGTTCGATGCCATGCCCACGGACCGGGAAGCCGCAGTCCGGACCCTCGCCATGCCCAAGGACACCAATGGCCTGGGGGACATCTTCGGTGGCTGGATCATGTCGCACGCCGACATCGCCGGCGCCATCATCGCCTTCCGCCGGGCTGGCGGCCGGGTGGTGACCGTGGCGGTCAACGAGTTCGTGTTCGTGAGCCCGGTCTACGTCGGCGATGTGGTGAGCTTCTACACCGATGTCTCCCGGGTGGGCAATACCTCCATCACCGTGGATGTGACCGTCTTCTCCCAACGGAACGACGGCGAACGTGAGACCACGGTGAAGGTGGCCACGGCGCAGCTCACCTATGTGCGCGTCGGGGCCAACCGCCGGCCGATACCCGTGGCCCGGCAGGCGAGCTGATTCCCGGCCCGGCAACCCGGCCGGCCGCCATGGGGGGGTATGCTAGAATTTCCCCCTCCCGGCGGACCGGGAGACGGGTTTCTCCCGGAGAACAACAAGTTGCGCAAAGGCTGAAAGACGCATGGCACCCCGACCCCTGGATCGCGAACTCATCAAGCAGTTCTCCCCCCTGAGCGGCCTCAAGCCGGAGAACCAGTCCGACCTCGCGAGCAAGAGCCAGGTCCAGGACATCGAGGCCGGCCGGTACATATTCCGCCAGGGTGACGGCGACAAGCGCGCTGTGTATCTGGTGAAGGGCGAGGTCGAGCTACGCTCCGGGGACAAAGTGGTGCGCGTGGTCGCCGGCGGCAGCGAAGAAGCACGCCACCCCTTGGCACCGCAGATCCCACGTCATCTCTCGGCCCGGGCCAAGAGCAACGCCGAATACTTCACCGTGGACAGCGACCTGCTGGACATCATGCTCACCTGGGACCAGACTGGCGCCTTCGAAGTAGGCGAATTGCAGGCCCAGGAAGAAGCCCCTGCCGACGACTGGATGACCACCATCCTCCAGACCAAGGCCTTCCACCGCATCCCACCCGCCAACATCCAGGCGGTACTGATGCGCATGGAGAACATCAGTCGCAAGGCCGGCGACGTGATCATCAAGCAGGGTGACGAAGGTGACTATTTCTACATTGTCACCTCCGGCAAATGCACGGTGACACGTGAGACGCCTACCAACAAGGCTGGCATCAAGCTGGCCGAGCTCGGCACCGGAGACGGTTTCGGCGAGGAGGCCCTGATCTCCGACGCGAAGCGCAACGCCACCATCACCATGCTCACCGACGGCTCCCTGGTCCGTCTCGCCAAGGACGATTTCAAGAAGCTCTTGAACGAACCCAGTCAGAAATGGATCAGTATGGATGAGGCCAAGAAGCTCGTCGCCGGTGGCGGGCAGTGGCTGGACGTGCGCCTGCCCAGCGAATTCGAGAACCAGCATCAGGACGGCGCCATCAACATCCCGCTCTACTTCATCCGCCTGAAGCTCGACACTCTGGATCCGAAGAAGAAATACGTGGTGTATTGCGACACCGGCCGCCGTAGCTCCGCTGGTGCCTATATATTGAGCGAGCGCGGCTTCGACGTCTACGTGCTCAAGGGCGGTACTTCCGCGGGTTAAGGTGGAAAAGTGATTGAAGATGGGAAAGCCGCTGCATGCGGCTTTTCTTTTTTCAGGCTAAAGGCGTCACCTTACCGCCGTGACTCCGGCTGAAACGGCCCAGGGCCTCGATGGCGACGCGCATGCCAACCCGCTCCGCCGCGGTGAGCTCCGGGTTCCAGATGTCGAAGATCAGCACCACCCGAGTCTGATTGCTCTTGTTCCAGGCCTCATGTTCGAAGGTATCGTCGAACACGATGCACTTGCCTTCTTCCCAGCCGCGGGTCTCGCTGCCCACTCGGATGCCGCAGTCAGGGGGCACCACGAGCGGCAGATGGCACACCAGCCGGATGTTCACCACCCCGGTATGGGGCGGGATATGGGCGCCGGGTTTCAGCACAGAGAAGAAGGTCTCAGGAGAATGCTCGCCGATGCGAATCAGCGGTACCGCATCCAGGGCCGTCGAGGTCGCCGGGCAACGCCCATGGTTATCCACGTAGCGTTCGCCGTCCCGATAGAAGAAGAATGCGTTCCAGCTGGGTGAATCGTTGAGCGCGCTCCAATAGGCCGCGCCGGGGTGGGCCTTGGGCACCTGGATGAAGGGCCGGAACCCCACGTCCGATCCCAATACGGCCAGCAACTCCTCGCGGATGGCCGGGGTATGCCGCTCCAGCTCCGGCATCCACGGGAAATCCGCCCGGTCGAACCAGGCCCGGTCCGCGAGACCGGGGAAGCTCATGAAGGTCGGATGCTGCAGCTTCGGGAGTTCCACCCGGGTCTCCATGCCGAGATAGGCATGCAGGCAACGCCACACCCGCGTCAGCGCGGTGCTCCCGTGTTCGCGTTCCACGGGGGCGAGCGCGGTATGGAAGACCGCCAGCCGCGCATCGCGTAGCAGCGCCATACCCTTCTCCGCCGTGGCTCGCACCCCGGGCGGGATCGAGGCGGGGTTGAGGAAGAGGCCGGTGCTTTCAGCGGCCTCGAAGGCCTGTAGGTAGGCGCCAATCGCTTCGTCGTTCCGCCCCACCTCCATGAGCAGCGCACCGCGGTTGAGATAGGCCACCACGAAGTCGGGTTTGAGCTGGATGGCGCGGCCGAAGGCGGCGAGCGCGAGCTCCGCTGCCCCCCCCGCCCGATAAGCGAGCCCCAGGTTCTTCTGCAGCACGGCGTCCGCGGGCTGCGCCGCGACCCCCGGCGCCAGCCGCGCGATACTGCGCCGCGCGGCGCCCGCTTGCAGCATCGTGATGGCGACGAAGTTGATAGCTTCGGGATGAGTGGGGTCGATGCCCAGCAGCTCGGTATAGAGAGCGAGGGCCGCCGCATGCTCGCCCGATTGGGCGTGCTGGCCGGCGCGTTCAGCGATTTG
>DASUBN010000375.1:0-6253 GCA_035763245.1 Gammaproteobacteria bacterium
GGGCCGGAGGCGCTCGCCAAGGCGGACCTCGGGTCCGTGGGCCTGACCTCCGCCCGCGCCAGGACCCTTAACGCCCTGTCTGGCGCCGTGGCCGAAGGCCAGCTCTGCTTCGAGTCCGGTTCGGCGGAGGAGACCCGCGAACACATGCAGCGCATCCCCGGCATCGGTGCCTGGACCGCGGAATACGCGGCCATGCGCGGGCTCGCGGATCCGGACGCATTTCCGGCGGAAGACCTGGTGTTGCGGCGCATGGCGGGCAACGGCCATCCGCTCAGCGCGAAGCAGCTCTTGAGCCGCGCCGAAGCCTGGCGGCCGTGGCGCTCCTATGCGGTGCTACATCTTTGGCGCGCCGCGAGCGAAGTCGCCTCATAAACTGCTGCGCTCGGCATGACTTCGTTGTGGTCCGGCTCGCAATCCTCGCGTACACCAAGAGTACGCTCCGGTTGCTCGCCTCCCACGCCTCGTCCTGCCTTCGCTCGCGACGTTTATGAGACGACTTCAATCCTTTAGGCCCGTGGTGTATCCATGAATCGAAACGGAACCCTCTATCACCATACGGTGCCGAGCCCCATCGGTGACCTTCTGCTGGTGGGAGATGCAGACGCGCTCTACGGCGTGTATTTCCAGGGCGGCCAGCGCGGCCCCACCCGGCCGAAGCCGGAGTGGGAGCCGGATGCGAAACCGTTCCGGGAGGCGATGCGGCAACTGAACGCCTACTTCGCCGGGAAGCTCAAGGCCTTCGACCTGCCGCTGGCGCCCCAGGGCACGGAATTCCAGCTCAAGGTGTGGAAGACCCTGCTCACCATCCCCTATGGCGAAACCTGGTCCTACGGCGACATCGCGCGGCGCATCCGCCGGCCCGCCGCGTTCCGCGCCGTGGGCGCCGCCAACGGCCAGAACCCCATCCCCGTCATCATCCCCTGCCACCGGGTCGTGGGTTCCGACGGTTCCCTCACGGGTTTCGGCGGGGGCTTGCCCATCAAGCAACGGCTTCTCGCGCTCGAAGGTGCGCTATCAGCATCCCATCAAGCACCGCTCTTCTAAGCCCTTCGGGGCTGCAACCCTAGGCACGTCCCGTGCATCTAATGGGTGAGGACCATAGGCAGGTCCTGGAGCAGCAGCATGAAGGTCTCATCTACGGCATGGCGTGGTGGGTTGTTGGCGGCAGGGCTCGTGATCCTCGGCGCCGCGGTGCGGCCCAGCTTGCCCTTCGGCCTGCACATCATGGTCGCCCGCGCGCGGGCTTTGCCGGGCCGGCCCGCGCCGATCGAGGCCGTGGCCATAGACCTCGCCCTGCATCGGGGGCGCTCCATGGTCGACGCGGTCTACAGCGTGAGCCGCGATGGGCACATGCATCTGGATTTCTTCAAAGATGGCAGGCGCCTCTACGGCTAGTCCTGCCGGACGTGGTGTGTGCCTCTTCCATCCGGCCGCGGATCCCGGACAGTCTTGGATAGAGTGGCGCAGTCCGGATCCGCGGCCGGTGGAAGGCATCCCGCCCGCCGCGCGAATCCCTTCAGCGGACGCTGCCGTCTTCCCGGTACAGTCCGCGCATCAGCTCCAGCATCTCTTGGATGCCGCTGTCCCGGCTCTTGGCGAATTCCCTGAGCACGCCGGCCCGGTCCGCAGCGGAGCGGTTCTGGCTCAGCTTGAACTTGCCTTCGAGCTTCTGGATGGGCAGCTCGAAGCCCAAGATCTGGGGCAGGAGCCGTTTCGCGTGGGCCTGGGCCTCCGCGATGCGCCAGGGCCGCTCTATATAAGCCTCGTGTTCGTCCGTGAGCCGGCCGATGTACTCGAGCAGAGTCGCCGGGTCCTCCGTGGTCACGGGCCGGCCGTGAACGTGCACCGCCACGTAGTTCCAAGTGGGCACGTTCATCGCGGGCTCCGCGTACCAGCGCGGCGAGACATAGCCGTCCGGGCCCTTGAACACCACGAGGCTCGCCGCGCCCGCCTCGAGCGCGGCGCAATGGGGGTTCACCCGCGCGAGATGCGCTTCCAGGGTGCCTTGGGCGCCGCGGGCCGGGTCCAGGTGGAAGGGCAGGTGGGTGGTGAAGAGTTCGCCGCCGTGCGGCGTGATCAGGAGGCCGAAGGGGTGGCGCCGGATGACGGCGTGCTGGGCCTTGAGGTCGTCGTTCTGGAACAGGCTCGGGGTATACATGCTTAGGCTCCCGCAGTCAGGGGCCGATTATCCCATCCGCCGCGGGGGGCGTGGCAAAACCCCCGGCGCCGTGCTGTAATCGAACCAGGGAATCATCGCCAAAAGGGGAGAAAATCATGTCCGCCAGATCGATCGCGACCACGCTGCTGCTCTTCGCGGCCACCCTGCTTGGGGGCTGCGCCACCACCCTCGACATCAACAATCCTAATTGGCCGCCGGCGCCGACGGATGACGTGAGCGTGCGGCCGAGCCTGAAGCAGCTCGTGAAGGCACACCCCTCCCTCAAGGTGGTGCTACGCGTGCCGAACGTGACCACCAACGTGACCCAGGCCGGCCAGGCGCTGGCCGGCAACGCGGGCCTGGACCACGCCTATGACGAGATCGAGAAGAAGCTGTTCGACGCGGGCTACGTGGTGCGCGACCGGGCGCTCCTGAGCAGCCTCATCGACAAGGAAGGCATCACCAGCTACAAGGAGATCCAGACGCGGGTGGACACGGATCTCATCATCGACGTGAGCAACCTGCACTTCAACGACCCGCAGGACTGGCTCACCACCCAGAACTACGCGGGCGGCAACCTCGGTCCCTACGGCTACACCATGGGCGAGGCGGTGGCCACGGTGGAGGCCAAGTTCATCATCGTCGAGACCGGCGAGGTGGGGGCCATCGTGACGCTGCACCTGCCGGTGTGCGCTTACAGCCCGTGCGACTACAATTATTTCGACGATGGCATGGGCGACATCAGCTTCAGCTTCGCCGATGCGAACCGCGCCACCCAGTTCGACCAGAACAGCCAGACCTACACCTACCTGTGGAGCCAGGGCAGCGGTCCCGGCAGCATCAACCAGGCGGCGGATAACATCGCGCAGAAGATCGTCGACGTGCTCAAACAATGAGCGATGCGCCGCCCTTCGGGGCGGCGACCCTGATCGGAGGGGCATGACATAAGTCACCCGTCCGCGGCGGCGGGCGGTGTATCATCGCTCGCGGTTAGACCGGACGAGCGATCATGAAGGGCGTATTCCTCGATTACGACACCGTGAGTCACCAGGGTGACGTGAAGCTGCGTGCCCTAGAGAAGGTGCTCTCCATCCTGCGGGTGTTCGGCGTGACCGCCCCCGACAAGCTCGCCGAGAACGTGGCCGACGCCGAGGTGGTGATCCTGAACAAGGTGAAGTTGCCGGCCGAGGCCATCAAGCGCTTCCCCTCGGTGCGGCTCATCTGCGCCGCGGCCACCGGTGTCAACAACATCGACCTGGCGGCCGCCTGGGAGAAGGGCATCGGCGTCTGCAACGTGCCGGCCTACTCCACCATGTCCATGGCCCAGCACGTGTTCGCCTTGCTGCTGGCGCTCAACCAGCACCTCAAGGAGTACGAGGCGCTGCTGCAGCAGGGCGCCTGGAAGAACTCACCGCAGTTCACCCTGCTCGATTACCCCATCCGTGAGCTGGCCGGCAAGCGCTTCGGCATCGTGGGCTACGGCAACACCGGCAAGGCGGTGGGCCGGATAGCGGAGGCCTTCGGCATGAGCGTGCTGGTGGCCTCGCGCAACAAGGAGGACAAGCGTCAGGGCCGCGTGCCGCTGGAGGAGCTCTTGCCGCTCGTGGACGTGCTCAGCATCCACGTACCCCTCCTGCCGGAGACCCGCGACCTGATCGGTCCCAAGGAGCTCACCCTGCTGAAGCCGGAGGCGCTGCTCATCAACTGCGCCCGTGGCGGGGTGGTGGACGAGCGGGCCCTGGCGAGCGTGCTCAAGGCGGGGCGCCTCGCCGGCGCGGCGGTGGATGTGCTCTCGGAGGAGCCGCCGGTGCACGGCAACCCGCTGCTGGAGCCCGGCATCCCCAACCTCATCGTCACCCCGCACATCGCCTGGGCCAGCCGCGAGGCGCGCCAGCGGGTGATCCAGGAGTTGGCGCTCAACATCGCCGCGTTCCAGAAGGGCGAACTGCGCAACCGGGTGGCCTGAGCGCGGTCTGGGCGAGGTTCGAGCTTGGCCGCCTCCCCGGGGGCGAGCCTGCGCTTACGGTAGACTCAAGGGCACCGCGAGGAGGCCCCATGGAACTCATGACCCCGATCCTCCTTCCCTGCGTCGCCATGGTGCTGCTCACCGCCGTGGTCTGGGTGCGGCTCTACGTGGAGCGCATCGGCGAGATGCGCGAGAAGCGCATCCGTCCCCAGGCGCTCGCCACCTCCGCCGCGGCGCGGGAAACGCTCACCCGCACCAGCGCCGCCGACAACTTCCGCAACCTGTTCGAGATGCCGGTGCTGTTCTATGCGCTCTGCATCTGCCTCGCCATCACGGGCCTCGGCAGCCCCTGGTTCGTGACCGGGGCCTGGGTCTACGTGATCTTGCGCGCCATGCACAGCTTCATCCACATCACCTACAACCGGGTGATGCACCGCTTCAAGGTCTACGCCTTGAGCAGCCTGCTGCTGTTCGGGCTCTGGGGCGGCTTCGCCTGGAAGCTGCTTGCCGCCCAGGGGGGCTGAGCGTGTACGAGTCGCGCCACAGCCCGCCGCTGCCCTTCCACCGCTTCCTGCTGCGTTTCCTGTTGCATGCCGCTTGGGCGCAGGTGCTGGTGGCGGTGTCGCTCGCCATCGGCATGGCGGGCTACGGCTACTACGAGCACATGGCCTGGCGCGACGCCTTCGTGAACTCCGCCATGCTGCTCTCGGGCATGGGTCCCATGAAGACAGAAGGCCTCTCCGACGGCGGTAAGGTCTTCGCCGGCTGCTACGCGCTGTATTCGGGCCTGGTGCTCATCGTGATCATCGGCATCATGCTGGCGCCGGTGATCCACCGGGTGCTGCACGTGTTCCACTGGAGCGAGGACCGGGAAGGGCGCTGAGGTCCTCGGCCGTTCCCGGACATCCAACGACAACCTGAGAGGGAGAAACCGATGACTACCGAATTCCAGGCTTTGGGTCTGAGCGTGATCCTGGGGCTCGCACAGGTGCTGCTGGCGGCCTGTTTCGCCATCCGCGAGCGAGGCTTGCGCTGGGCCCTGAGTCCCCGCGAGGAGCCAGTGGCGCCACTCACGGGCCTGGCGGGCCGGATCGACCGCGCTTTCTACAACTTCATGGAGACTTTTCCCTTGTTCGCCGCGCTGGTGCTGATCTGCAACAGCATGGGCGTGCACGACTCCCTGACCGTGTGGGGAGTGGAACTCTATTTCTGGGCGCGTGTCGCCTACCTGCCCATCTACATGTCGGGCGTCCACGGGCTGCGCACCGTCACCTGGTTCGTGTCCGTGGCGGGGATGGTGTTGCTCCTGGCGGCGATCTTCTGACGGTAGCGGCCGGTGTTTGTACTATACTAATAGTAGTAAATCCATTGGCCGCAGGAGACCGCCATGAAGCAGCTCATCCCATTGGTCATCCCTTTGGCGCTCGCCGCCTGCGCCGGCGGCATGGACAGCAAGTTCGCCTCCGATCCGGCCCACTACGGCCTGTACGTGGCCAGCGTCGACGTGCAGATCGATACCGACATCATGGTCAAGAACGCCCAGAGCGGCGAGGTGATCCCGCTCAAGGTGACGCACACGCTGCACGGCGGCGACACGGGCTATGTGGACCAGGTGCTGCCAGCGGGGCGCTATCTGCTGGAGAGATACACGCCCGACGGCCAGAGCATCGTCTCCCTCGAGACCCCGGACGGGTACTTCGACGTGGACAGTGGCTGCTTCAACTACGGCGGGCATTACAGCTTCGGCACGGGTGCGGACGGCAAGCCTACCTACCAGGACAGCACCACCTTGAAGGACATCGAGGAGCTGCCCGACGACATCCGCCGCCAGGCGAAGGACCATGACGTCTGCTCCGCCGCCATGGGCGAAGCCAACCAACGGCTCGCGGCGGCGGACGCCGCCCAGCAGCTGGACCTCTGAGGATCGCGTTGCCTTTATGGAGACTCTGAAAAATCCATCCCAAGATTTTTCAGAGTCGGCGAGTCCGATGCAGGCTCGGACTCGCCTCCGCCGAATCAAGCACGTCAGCGCTTGATTCGCGTGCGGTGCAGGGAGGCACCGCAGAAGCCCTGAATAAATCAGAGCTTCCTCAGGGCATCACGAGGTTGCGGAATATCATCCAGTGGCC
>DASUBN010000376.1:0-2681 GCA_035763245.1 Gammaproteobacteria bacterium
GGACGAGCACACGGCCCTGGTGCATGCCCGGGCCAGCAAGCCCTGGCGGCCCGGCATGCGGGTGCTGTTCACCGACGGCGTGGAGGCGAAGGTGCTGGGCCGGGAGGAGGATCTCCTCAAGGTGGAGTTCCCGGGGGTGAAGCTCCTGGACTTCCTCAACGCCCATGGCCACATGCCGCTCCCTCCTTATATAGAGCGCGACGACGCGGCCGAGGACCGGGAGCGCTACCAGACGGTCTATGCCCGGGTGCCGGGGGCCGTGGCGGCGCCCACCGCGGGCCTGCATTTCGACGCCGCCCTGCTGGACGTGCTGAAACGGAACGGGGTGCGGAGCGCCTACGTGACCCTGCACGTGGGGGCCGGCACCTTTCAGCCGGTGCGGGAGGACGACATCCGCGACCACAAGATGCATCGGGAATACGCCGTGGTGGGCGAGGAGGTGTGCCGGGCGGTGGCCGAGACCCGGGTGCGGGGCGGGCGGGTGATCGCGGTGGGCACCACGGCGGTGCGCAGCCTCGAGGCGGCGGCGGCCGGGGGTGCGCTGGCGCCCATGCAGGGGGACACGGAGATCTTCATCTACCCCGGCTACAGGTTCCGGGTGGTGGACGCCATGGTCACCAACTTCCACCTGCCGGAGTCAACACTCTTGATGTTGGTGTGCGCGTTCGCGGGGCAAGACCAGGTCTTGCGCGCCTATCGCCATGCGGTGGAACAGCAGTACCGTTTCTTCAGCTATGGCGACGCCATGTTCGTGACGGCATCGCCAGGCGCAAAGACTTAAATCCCGACATCCTTGTCGAAGGCTGTTCCGGCCCCTCCCGGGGCCGGGCTACTTTCTTGTCGCGACAAGAAAGTAGCCAAAGAAGCGCTCCCCGGGGATCACGGCCTCAATGGAAAACCCACATTCTCAGGTGGGGTTTCCATTGGCTCCCCTCGCGGCTCCCGTCCTCGGGGCCCGGCTAACGGCACTTCCCTGTGCCGGTCGCCGGGACGGGGCGCTCCCTCGCCCCGTCCTGCTGCGCAGGCTCTTCCCTCCGGGCGCTGCGCGCTCGGCGTCATCCACGGGTATGAAAAGCCAATGGCGTAGGACCTGGTTCTTCCCACCCGTAGCGCGAGCTGAGCACTGGAGCAAGCAAGCCAAGCCGAAGGGCGAAGGCAGGGAGGCCGAGCCTTCACACGCGGGGCAGGATGCCCCGTGTGAAGCTGCGTAGCGAGCGAAGGGCGCAGGGTAGGTGCGGCTTCCGCACCCCGCGCTCCGGGGAGGCGGTTTTGGCGACTTTTGCCGCGACAAAAGTCGCCCGCGCCGTGGGACGGCGCGGAAGAAGACAGGGAGGTCGGTTGCGTCTTGGCCGAGGGCCGGCGCCGCTAACGGCCGTTGTGCTTGTGGGCGTTCTTCTCGATGAAGTGGATGATGTCCCCGGCGATGTCGCGCTTGGTGGCGGCCTCGATGCCCTCCAGGCCCGGCGACGAGTTCACCTCCAGCACCATGGGGCCGTCGCTCCCGCGGATGATGTCCACGCCGGCGACGTTGAGGCCGATGATCTCGGCCGCCTTCAGGGCCATGTCCCGCTCCTTGCCGGTGATGCGCACTTCCTCGGCGCTGCCGCCGCGGTGCAGGTTGGCGCGGAACTCGCCGCGCCTGGCCTGGCGCTTCATGGCCGCCACCACCTTGCCGCCCACCACGAAGCAGCGGATGTCGGCGCCGCGTGCCTCCTTCACGAACTCCTGCACCAGGAAGTGGGCGTCGAGGCCGCGGAAGGCGTCGATGACGCTCTCCGCCGCCTGGCGGGTCTCGGCCAGCACCACGCCCTGGCCCTGGGAGCCCTCGGTGAGCTTGATGATCACCGGCGCGTCGCCCACGAGGGCCATGAGGTCCTCGGTGTCGTCCGGCGAGTGGGCGAAGCCCGTCACCGGCATGCCGATGCCCTCGCGGGAGAGGAGCTGCAGGGAACGCAGCTTGTCGCGGGCGCGGGTGATGGAATCGGAGTCGTTGAGGGTGAACACCCCGGTCATCTCGAACTGGCGCAGCATGGCGGTGGCGTAGAAGGTCACCGACGCGCCGATGCGCGGGATGATGGCGTCGAAGCCCTCGAGCTTGCTGCCCTTGAAGTGGATCTCGGGGTTGTCCGTGGCGATGTTCATGTAGCAGCGCAACGGGTCGATGACGTACATGTCGTGCTTGCGCGCGATACCGGCCTCCACCAGGCGCTTGGTGGAGTAGAGGCGCGTGTTGCGCGACAGGATGGCGATCTTGAGTCTCTTTCTTCTTATCATGGCTGCTCGCGTGCTTCCAGGTTCTTCGATTGCGCTTTCTTCTTGCGGCGTCTCAGGCCGTTCACGTAGGAGGCGGCGGGGTCCACCGTGGCGTGGTCTTCCAGCGCGGTGCGTCCCAAGAGCAGGCGGAAGCGCATGGTGTCCCGGTCCGTGAGCGTGAGCTCGATGGGCCAGCTCCGCTTGCCCACCGTCACGGCGGTGAGGATCACCGGACGCTGCTCGCGGTGGCCGCCCGAGTCCGTGACCCAGCGGCTCTCCTCCAGGAGGTCCGCCGTGAAATAGCGCGCCGGCTCGGTGCGGCGCTGGCGCGGATGCAGGCCGAAGCGGATGCGGCGCACGCCGCCCTCCGTGAAGATCTCCAGCGCGAAGGCGTGCAGCGAGGAGGTGCGCGCGCCGGTGTCGATCTT
>DASUBN010000377.1:0-4218 GCA_035763245.1 Gammaproteobacteria bacterium
GTTGAGGATCCCGCAGTCCTTCCCGGGCCGCTTTTCGTGCGCTATCAGTGAATCACCGGGGCCCTCCACCGGCCATCGGACCTCCCCTGAAGTCTCGGGGATATGCGCCTGAATCTCCCCTCAGGGATTCCCTGAGCCCCACCACCCCGCCGTTCCTGGGCCACGCCTCCCGGAATCATTTGAAACACAAAATACCGGGGTGGATCCGCCTTGCCCATAAGGGTTTCCCTGAAGCGGGATTCAGATCCCGCCCCCCGGCAGCTCAACCCCGGCGTGGTCCATAACCAGGGCGTTCACTGCGGGCTCAACAAGGATGCGATCGAGATACCACCGGCGAGCGTCCATATCCGGAGCTTCGTGGCGAACGGCTCCATCTCCGGGCGGTGCCACAACGGCTGCTCACGAACCCGACCTTCGACAACGCCAACATGACGTACACAGGCTCGCGGACCGGTATGGCCTTCAACAAAGAATCGGATACGGCCGGCGTCAACGTCGGCACCAGTCGTCCTGACTGGCCCGGAGGACACGATGTGCGCGTTACGCCTCGCATATGACAACTTAATGACCCGGACCGCCGTATCGCGGCGGTCCGTCGAATAATTTTCCGGTGTGACATATCCCCCGGCGGCCTCCTGGCGCTGGACTAGAATTATTTCCCCCGGTCCTTCCCCTGGAGAGCGTCATGGCGCGCAAGAAAGTCGGCAAAAAATCCAAACCCTCCAAACGCAAGGCCGCCAAGGCCAAGTCGAGGCCGCGCACCAAGACCCACAAGGTGACGCCAATCCCCAAGGGCTACCACAGCGTGACGCCTTACCTGTCGGTGCGCGGCGCGGCGGCGGCCATCGAGTTCTACAAGAAAGCCTTCGGCGCCAAGGAGAAACTGCGCATGCCGGACGGCGAGCGCATCGCCCACGCGGAACTCGTGGTGGACGGCTCGCACATCATGCTGGCAGACGAATACCCGGAACGCGGTTTCAGCGCGCCGCAGCCCGGCAGCAAATCGCCGGTAGGCATCATGCTGTATCTCAAGGACGTGGACGCGGTCGCGGCACGCGCGGTGGAGGCCGGCGCCACCCTCGAGCGCCCGGTGGAGGACCAGTTCTATGGTGACCGGCTCGGAGGTATCATCGACCCCTTCGGTCACCGCTGGTACATCGCCACCCACAAGGAAAACGTCTCCGCGAAGGAGATGCAACGGCGCATGCAGGCCATGGGTCAATCCCAGTAGTCATCAGCCTAAGGAGCCGTCACATGCGTCACGAAGATGCCGTTGCCGCCCTGGCAAGCATGCCGGAGGCATTGCGATCCCGGCTCGCGGGTCTGTCGGAAGAACAGTTGCGCGTGAAGCCGTCCGCGGACGTGTTCTCGGTGCTGGAGAGCGTCTGCCACCTGCGCGACATCGAAGTGGAAGGCTATGGCCGCCGCCTAGGGTTGCTCCTGCGAGAGGAGCGCCCTCGGCTCCCGGACCTGGACGGTACGACGCTCGCTCGAGAACGCCGCTACAACGACCAGGAGCTCAGACCCGCCCTGGAGGCGTTCCTGAACATGCGACGCCGCTGCCTGGCGATCCTCGCCTCGGTGACCCCGGAGCAGCTCGAGCGTCGGGGTCATTTCGAGAACGTGGGTGAGATCACCCTGGCCGGATTATTGGGACTCTGGGTGGAACACGACCGGGGGCACATCCAGGAACTGGACGCACTCCTGCCGCTGCTGCAGGGACCCCGCGCGGGAGAGCCTAAGCCTTCCCGCTCCCTCGTGACTTAGCCCTCGGGCGTCGTCAGGCACTCCGCCGATACGCGCCGGCGCCACAAAGCCGGAAGTGTGATTTGGGTGGTGGCGAGTACCACGCCGACGATGGCGAGCGTGCCGCCCGTCACTGTGAGCCAAGTGGGGATCTCCCTCAGCCACACCCAGGCGATGGCGCAGGCGAACAGCGGCTGCAGGTAGAGGAAGCTCGTCACCCGTGAGGCAGGGGCGCGGGACAGCGCGAAACTCCAACAGAGGAACCCCACCACCGTCGGCACCACCCCGAGATAGAGCGCCGCCAGGAGCTGCGTACCGGGCACGTGCGCGAGCTTGGCCGGCAAGTCCAGGCCGAAGGGAATGAAGCCCAGGGTCCCCGTGAAGATGCTCGCCGCCGAGATGGTCAAGGGGCTGGAGCGCGCGAATAGGGGTTTCTGCCATACGAAATAGATGCTGCTGCACAGTACCGCGACGAATACCAGGAAGGCGATGGGTTCGAAATGGATCTCATGGCCGCGGCCGAGCGTCACCAGCAGCGTGCCGGCGAAGGCGACGCCGAGGCCCAGCACCGCGCGCCGGCTCAGTTGCTCTTTCAGGCGCAGCACCGCCAATACCGCGGTCACACTCGGTACCGTCGAGATCACCACCGAGGCCGCGCCGGCGGAGAGCCGTGTCATGCCGTAGATGAGGCATAGCTGATAAACGGTGTTGCCGATCAAGCCCAGCACGATGAGCGCCGGCCAGTCCCGGCGCGGCGGCAGCTTGATCACGCCGAAGGCGGTGAGCGCCAAGAGCAGCAGCGAAGCCACGCCGAAGCGCAGCAGCGCGAGCTCACCGGGGCTGAAGGCCTGCAGGCAATAGGTGATGGCCGCATAGGAGGAGGACCAGACCAGGAGCGTCAGGCTCGCGGCGGCGTAAGCCGATCTCTCGTTGCCCTGCGTGGCATTCATGGGCGGGGCTGCTCCTGGTGGTTGCCGACCGTGCCGGCAAGCACCCGGCGAATAGCGGGGGGTGCCGCCGGCTGCGACGTGGCCGCGGCGGCCCTCATCGCCTTGCGTGGCGGGTTCAGGCGCGCGAGCAGCCACACGGCGAACCAGGCGCTCACGCCGGGCTGGTTACCCAAGGCGATCCACAGGCTTGCCCGGCTATCGACTGCCCGCTCGGCCATGACCTGAGCCCTCCATTCCGCGGCACCGGAACGGTGCCTTCAGGGTATGTATCCTGCACCCCATCTGGTACATTCTGAAGTGCCAGATGTTATATTCTATTTAGACCAGATAACCTCTCCGGCTTGAGGCCTGCGCCCATGAACGAACTCATCCTGACCGTGCCCGACGACAGCCGTCCCGGCTACCTGCGTATTGCCGAGGCCCTGCGCAGCGCCATCCAGCAGGGCATGGTGAAGCCCGGTGAACGCCTGCCCTCGACGAGGGTGCTGGCCGCGGAACTGGGGGTACACCGCCACACCATGAGCGCCGCCATGGACGAGCTCGTGGCCGAAGGCTGGCTCGACGCCGGGGAGCGCCGCGCCCATCGTGTCGCGGAGGTCCTGCCCTCGGAGTTCTTCAAGCCCAAGGGCCGCGCCAAATCCTCGCCCTTCGATCGCGGCATCAAGTGGCGCTTCGCTCGCGACGCCCGCGAATGCTTCTGTGGCCCCGAGCGCTACGAGGATTATCGCTACGTGTTCCAGAGCGGCCTGCCGGACTTGAGGCTCTTCCCCTACGACGAGTTCCGTACCTGCATGGCGGAGACCTTGCGCGTCTCCGCGACGGCCACCGCCGGGTACGGTGATCCGGCCGGTCACCCGGTGTTCATGGAACGCCTGCAGGAATACCTGCGCCGCATGCGCGCCCTCACCGACCGGCGCATCATCGTGACCCATGGCGCCCAGGAAGCGATCTTCCTCGTAGCCCAGCTCCTCATCGGTGCCGGCCAGAAGGTGGCGGTAGAGACGCCAGGCTACCCCGCCGCCTGGGACGCATTCCGCGCCGCCGGCGGGGACATCGTGCCTGTGAAGGTGGACCAGGACGGCATGGACCCGGAGGCGCTGGAGGCCGCCATCGCCGAGCAGCGCATACATCTCATCTACCTCACGCCCCACCACCAGTATCCAACCACCGTGACGCTGCCAGCCGCGCGCCGCCTGCGCATCTACGAGCTGGCCTGCCGCCACCAGATCCCGATACTGGAGGACGACTACGACCACGAATTCCATTTCCGCTCCCAGCCCATCGCGCCCATGGCGAGCACCGATCCCTGCGGCCTCGTGATCTATATCTCGACGCTGTCCAAGGTGATGTTCCCCTCCATGCGCATCGGCTTCCTGGCGGTGCCGGAAGCGCTGTATCACCCCCTCGCCTCGCTGCGCACCATCATCACCCGTCAGAACAGCACCCTCGTGCAGGACGCGGTGGCGCGCTGGATGGACGGCGGCGGTTTCGAGCGTCACCTGCGGCGCATGCGTCGCGTCTA
>DASUBN010000378.1:0-3625 GCA_035763245.1 Gammaproteobacteria bacterium
GACGGAAAAGCTAAACTGCCTTCTCGTGCAGGACTTCTTCCGCCTGCTTGTCCGCATGGTACGACGACCGCACCAGCGCTCCGCTGGCCACGTGATCGAAACCCATCTCATATCCCCGGGTCTCGATCTCCTTAAACTCCACAGGCGTCATGTACCGCACGACGGGGTGATGGAACTTGCTCGGCTGCAGGTACTGCCCCACGGTGAGCATGTTCACATCGTGGTCCCGCAGGTGCTGCATGGTCTCGAAGATCTCCGGGAGGTCCTCGCCGAGGCCCACCATGATGCCGGACTTGGTGGGCAGGTGCGGATGCGCGGCCTTGAAGCGCTTCAGGAGCATCAGGGAGTGGGTGTAGTCGGAACCTGGCCGCACCTCGCGGTAGAGTCGCGGTACGGTCTCCAGGTTGTGGTTGAACACGTCCGGCGGCGCTTCGTGCATGAGCGCCAGGGCCACGTCCATGCGCCCACGGAAGTCCGGTACCAGCACCTCGATGCGGGTCCGGGGGGACTCTGCGCGGATGGCGCGGATGCAGGAGACGAAATGGCCCGCGCCGCCGTCGCGCAAGTCGTCCCGGTCCACGGAGGTGACCACTACGTACTTGAGACCCATGGCCCTGATGGTGCGGGCCAGGTTCGCAGGCTCCTCGGCATCGAGGCTGCCGGGGCGGCCGTGGGCCACGTCGCAGAAGGTGCAGCGGCGGGTGCAGACGTCGCCCATGATCATGAAGGTGGCGGTGCCCTTGCCGAAGCACTCGCCGATGTTGGGGCAGGAGGCCTCTTCGCAGACGGTATGCAGGTGGTTGTCGCGCAGCACCTGCTTCAGGCGCGCGACTTCGGGGGTAGCCCAAGACTGCACCCGTATCCAGGAAGGTTTGCGCAGTGGCGCGACCGTGGGTTCGATCTTCACCGGGATGCGCGCCATCTTCTCCTGGGCCGTGAGCTTCTTGCCGGGCTCGAGGCTCGGACGGGGCTTGGAAGTGGGTTCGGACAAGGGATCGGCCTTTGACGGGATTCAGGCGCCCGCGCGGGCGGCCACAGGAGGCCTATTGTACCCCAGGCGTTCCAGCAGGGCCGGGAGCAGATCCTGCGCCACGCGCGCCACGTCTGCCGGACCGCCCAGGGTGCTGACCTGGGTCATCTCCAGGCCCTCATAGCCGCAGGGGTTGATGCGATCGAAAGGCTCGAGATCGGTATGCACGTTGAAGGCGATGCCGTGGTAGGTGCAGCCGCGCCGCACGCGGATGCCGATGGAGCAGATCTTCTGTTCGCCCACGTACACCCCCGGTGCATCGCGCCGGCCCCGTGCGTGGATGTCGTAGAGGGCGAGGGTGTCGATGACCGCGTTCTCGAGGCCTTCCACCAGCTCGCGCACGCCCAGCTTCTGGCGCTTCAGGTCCAGCAAGGGGTAGACCACGAGCTGACCCGGGCCGTGGTAGGTGACCTGGCCGCCCCGGTCGATGCGCACCACCGGGATGTCGCCGGGAGCCAATACGTGCTCCATCTTGCCGGCGAGCCCCAGGGTGAACACCGGCGGGTGCTCCAGGAACCAGATCTCGTCCGGGGTCTCGGGGCCGCGCGCCAGGGTGAACTCCTCCATGGCGCGCCAGGTGGGGATGTACTCCACCAAGCCGAGGTGCTTGATGAGGGGAGGAGTCATAGGGCCATCAACACCAGGTGATGGGCGCTCAAGTCGCGGTAGAGGGCGTCCAGTTGCTCGCGACTCTGGGCCTCGATGGTGACGGTGATGGACACGAAGCGGCCTTCCTTGCTGGGCTGCTGCTTCACCGGCAGCTCGCTCAAGGGCGCCACGTGGCGCGCGACGATCTCGGCCACCGCGGCGTGGAAGCCCGGTTCATCCTTGCCCATGATCTTCACGGGGAAGGTGGTGGGGAACTTCAGGGGAGAGGTGTCGCTCACGCGCGCCTTCAGGCCGCCAGCTCGGCCTTATGTCGCTGGAAGAGATCGAACATGCGCTTCCAGTGTACGCCGGGCTTGCCGCCGCCGGCAGGAGCGCCGTCCAGCTCGGTCACGGGATAGACCTCGCGGGTGGAGCTGGCGAGCCAGATCTCCTCGGCCTGCCCGAGTTCGGCCGCCGGGATCTCCGCCTCGCGCCAGGGCAGGCCGTGGCGCTCGGCCAGCTCCAGCACCACGTCGCGGGTGATGCTGGGCAGGAGTTCCCGGCTCTTGGGCGGGGTGACGATGACGCCGCCCTTCACGATGAACAGACTGCTGGCGGTGGCTTCGGTGGCGCGGCCGCTGCGCAGCAGGATCGCCTCGTTGCAACCCTGTTCCGTCGCCTGTTGGCGCAGGAGGACGTTGCCGAGCAGGGCGGTGGACTTGATGTCGCAGCGCTGCCAGCGGATGTCTTCGAGGGTGACGACCCTGGCGCCGCGGGTCTTGAGTTCCTCCGGCAGCGGGCCCAGGGGCGAGCACATGGCGAACACCGTGGGGGCGACGCCTGTCGGGAAGGCGTGATCCCGGCCGACATCCGCGCCGCGGCTCAGCTGCAGGTACAGCGCCTGGTCGCCGCCGCCGTTGTCGGCCACGAGCTTGGTCAGGAGCGCGGTCCAGTCCGCATCCCCGAGGGGATTCTTGAGCCGCAAGGCGTCCAGGCTGTACTGGAGCCGCTTCAGGTGCGCCGGCAGATGGAACAGGCGGCCGGCGTACACCGGGATTACTTCGTACACCCCGTCGCCGAACAGGAAACCCCGGTCGAGGGGCGAGATGCGCGCCTCGGCGAGCGACAGGAAGCGCCCGTTCAGATGGGCGATGGGCAGCGGCTGGGCCAAGGGCCTACTTCTTGCTGAACCAGAGGCGCATGCCGTCGAACAGACGCTTGAAGACGTTGCCCTCGGGCACGGTCTTCAAGGTGTAGAGCGGCACCTGGGCCAGCAGCCGATCGCCCATGTTGATGTTGAGCATGCCCACCCGGGTGTGCTCGGGCACCGGCGCGATCAGTCCGGCGTGGCCGTCCGCCGTGGCGTGCAGTTCGTTGTAGCCGCCCTTGGGCAGGGTCACGTACACATCGTCGATCACGCCGGTCGCTGCCTGGTTTTCGGCGCCCTTCCAGACCTTCACGCTGGAGATGGCGGTGCCGGCGGCGTACAGCTTGCGGGTCTCGAAGAAGTTGGAGCCGTAGTTGAGCAGGGCTTCGGCGTCCTGGGCGCGGGACTTCATGGTCTTCGCGCCCATAACCACCGAGATGAGCCGCATACCGCCGCGCTGGGCGGAGGCGATGAGGCAGTAGCCGGCGTCATCGGTGTCGCCGGTCTTCAGACCGTCCACCGTGGTATCGGTGAACAGCAGGTCGACGCGGTTCTTCTGGCTGATCTTGTTCCAGGTGAAATCCTTCTCCATGAAGAAGTGCTGGTACTCCGGGAACTCCCGCACGATGGCGCTCGAGAGCAGGGCCAGGTCGCGCGCCGTGGAGTAGTGCTGCCGGTCCGCGGTCAGGCCCGAGGCGTCCACGAAGTGCGTGTCCTTCAAGCCGAGTTTCTCGGCATACTGGTTCATGAGCGAGACGAAGGCATCCTCGCTGCCGCCCACCCGTTCCGCGAGCGCCACGGCCGCATCGTTGCCGGACTCCACGATCATGCCTTGCAGCAGGTCCTCGACGCTGATGTGG
>DASUBN010000379.1:0-2192 GCA_035763245.1 Gammaproteobacteria bacterium
ACAACCCCAACACCAATCCAGGCGTGGACCTGCCCTACGCGCTAAACCTGCCCACCTATGCCGCCGCCGCCTGGTATCACAAGAAAGCCGGCGTGGGCCAGGATTTGCCAAGCTTCCTGCACGAGGTGGAGGGCTTCGCCATGGGCGATTACCTCTCCGCGCTGAACAAGGGCTCCGAGTTGTCAGAGGCCGATGAGCACCAGATCGCCGAGAAGCTGCATACTTATACCAGCCTGTCCACCGATTATTGGGTCAAGGCCGATTTGCGGGTGGTCGGCCCGCAGTTCGAACAGCAGTTGCTACTGGATTCCGGCGAAACCACCGGCCGCTTCGACACCCGCTACAGCGGCCCGGTGATCGATCCCCTGGCTGAGTTCGCCAACTATGACCCGCAGTCTGCGGCCATCAGCTCGCCCATCGTGTCGGTGTTCAACGACTACGCGCGTAAGGACCTGAAGTTCGGCCAGGATCTGGTGTACCTGCCGGTGAACTACGGTCCGGACGTCAACGCCTGGGATTTCAAGCACCAGCCCCCGGGCCAGGGCCAACCGCTGCCCCAGACCACCAATGTGATGCCCGACCTCGCGGCCGCCATGTCCCAGAACCCGCAGATGAAGGTGATGCTCAACGCGGGTTATTTCGACCTGGCTACACCTTACTACTCGGCGGTATATGTCATGCACCACCTGCCGATGGTGGATTCACTGCAGAAGAACATCTCCTATGCCTTCTATCCGGCGGGCCACATGGTGTACGTGAACCTGGAGAGCCTGAAGATGCTGCACGACAACGTGGCCAGGTTCATCGATTCCAGCCACAAGTAGACCTGTCTTGATATAGTCCGGCTGCGCACCGCGAGGTGCGCGGCCGGTTCTTTTCCAGGGGTCACGATGGGCTGGTGGGTCTACGTCATCGAATGCGAGAGCGGTGCCTGGTACACCGGCGTCAGCAACGATCCGGAGCGGCGTTTCCACGAGCACGCAGCCGGCAAGGGAGCCAAGTTCATGCGCATGGATCCCCCTAAACGCATCGTGGCCATGAAAGCCTGCGCCTCCAAGGGCAAGGCATTGCAGCGAGAGGCCGCTATCAAACGACTCTCCAGGGAGGAAAAGCGGCACTGGATCGCGGCGCACCTCTATGGACGTTCCGACGCTTGAAAGTGACTTCAACTACCTTGGGCTGCGGCTGCGAACAGGCCCATGAGAGTCGGCCAGCCGCGCTTCACGCCTTGGCGCATGGCCTCGGCGCCGTCGCCATGGCGCTCGAAGTGACGATGGATGAGTTCCACCCGGGTCTGTTTCGGTCCAAGAGCGGTGAAGCGCACTTCCACTTCACTCGAGCGCGCGAGCTCAGGCTCGTAAGCCCACTCGGCGTTGATCTGCCAGGCGAACACGAGCCGGGCCGGCGGTTCCCACGTGAGCACCATCCCCCAATCGCATTCCGAGCCGTCTATGCCCTTCTCGTAGAGGCGCCCACCGAGGCGCGGCTCCATGCACACTTCCTTCAGCGGCGCCTTGCCGATGTGATGGTCCCGCAGCCACCAACTGTCCAGTTGGCGGGTATAGACCTCGAAGGCCCGTTCCCGGGATATGCCTACGGTAACGTCCACGTAGACGTCGTCATCCTGCCGCAGGGGCTGGTTCATGGGATCTCCGTCTTCTTTTCGGCCAGGCGCCTGAAGGCCCCCAGCGCCTCCTGCCAGAGCAGAAGACGCTGGCTGAAGGCCACGAAGCCCCGTGGCACTTCATGCCGCTGGAATGGCAGCACGTTGGACGGCGTGCGCCGCATACCCTTCACGGTTCCTGCTCCAGGCGTTCGGCCACGTCCTTGAAGGAGCTGAGAGCTTCGCTCCAGAACTGCTGGAAGTAGTCCCGCATCTCCCCCAGAGCCGCCGGGTTCAGGCGGTAAAGGCGGCGGTTGCCGGCCTTCTGGTCCCGGATCAGGCCTGCTTCCTTCAACACCTTGAGGTGCTGGGAGACGGCAGGCCGGCTCACGGGCAGCCCCTTGGCGATCTGTACCACGGCGAGCGGACCCCGTTCCAGGCGCTCGAAGATGGCGAAGCGGGTGGGCTCCCCCAGGGCCTGGATCTGCTGTTTGAGCTTATGGTTAGTTTTCACTTACGGTAAGTTTAAGCTAACTTATCAAGGATGCAAGATAAAGACCATCCGCCATGGCGACGTGAGCCGTCCCTC
>DASUBN010000380.1:0-2864 GCA_035763245.1 Gammaproteobacteria bacterium
GAAGCCCGCTCTCTAGATCGCTCCAACAACGGTCGGGATGCCCGCGCCCCGGCGCGCTCGGCACACGGGCCGCCTGCTAAAGTGACCGCATGAGTTGGCTGGAACTGAAACTGGCTTTGGGAAAACTCGACCCGGAAAAAGTCGAGGACGCGCTATTGGAAGCCGGCGCGGTGTCGGTGACGCTGGAAGACGCGGGTGACGAGCCCCTCTACGAGCCCGACCCGCTGAAGCCGCCGCTCTGGTCCGACACGCGGCTCACGGCGCTGTTCGCGGCGGACGCGGACATGGACGGGGTGAAGGCCTTCCTGCTGGCGGCCCTGAAGCTGCCGGCGCTGCCCGCCCATCAGGTAAGACCCTTGGCGGACCGGGACTGGACGCGGGAGTGGCTGAAGGACTTCAAGCCCATGCGTTTCGGCAGGCGGCTCTGGGTATGTCCCACGGGCTACACACCGCCGGACCCGGCCGCCGTGAACCTCTCCCTGGACCCGGGCCTCGCCTTCGGCACCGGCACCCACGCCACCACGGCGCTCTGCCTCGAATGGCTGGACGGCGCGACGCTCGCGGGCGGGGACGTGATCGACTACGGCTGCGGCTCCGGGATCCTGGCCATCGCGGCGGCGCGCCTCGGGGCACGGCGCGTGCGGGCGGTGGACACGGACCCCCAGGCTCTCGTCGCCACCCGGGACAACGCGGCCCGTAACGGCGTGGAAGGGCTTATAGAGGTGTCCGCGCCGGAAGCTCTCGGGGCCGGTGCGGCCGACGCATTGCTGGCCAATATCCTGGCCGGGCCCTTGATGCAGCTGGCCCCGCGCCTGGCGGGGCTTATCAAGCCCGGCGGGGACTTGGTGCTCTCCGGTATCCTGGAGTCCCAGGAGGCGGACATACGCGCCGCCTACGAGACGCAGTTCGAAGCATTTGAAGTCGCGAAGCGCGAAGATTGGCTGAGAATCAAGGCGGTCAGGAAAGCCCACTGACATGTATACGGTCTGTACGAACTGCAAGACGAAGTTCCGGGTCAGCTCGGCGCAGCTCAAGGCGGCCGACGGCAAGGTGCGCTGCGGCAAGTGCCACGAGGTGTTCGATGCCTTCTGGGCGCTGGAGGGCAACAACTCCGATCCGCAGCCCGTGCCGACCCAGGAGGAGCCGGAGACCACGCCGAACTTGGACACGGTCTCGCCCAGCGCCGCGCCGCCGCCCGAGCTCGACACCATCATCCGCGCCAAACCGGCGCGGAAGGAGAAGGAGACGGAGCCGAAGGCGCCGGAACTCCCCATCACGCCGCTCACGGAATATCCACTGGCAGACACGCCGTCGCTGAAGGCGGGTCCCCGCAAGGGGGCGCTGCCCATCGACGACATGTTCGGAGATATCGGCCATGTGCCGGACGATGAGCCGGAGATGAAGACCGATCCGCCCACCACGCCCATGCTGTCGATGGACGCGGACCCGGCGCCGGAGAGACCACAACATGACGTGGGGGTGGTGTTCCAGGAGACCCACGAGGAATACCCGATCCCGGCGGAAGACCTGCCCCAGCACCCCGCGCCGCGGCCGCGCCGACCGGGAGTCAGCGCGCTGTGGTGGCTCGGCATCGCGATCATGGCCCTGGTGCTGGCCTTGCAGCTCGTGAACGCGGATCGGGAAGCCCTGGCCCAGAACCCGGTGATCGGGACCACGCTCCAGGCGCTGTACGGCGCCCTGGGGCGTCCGCTGACGCCGCCGAGGTCGGTCAGCGACTGGGACGTGAGCGGCCTCAACGTGACGAGCGACCCCCAGATGCCGGGGGTGCTCTCCATCACCGGCACCCTTCAGAACCTGGCGGGCTTCGTGCAGCCCTGGCCGTTCCTCAGGGTGCAGCTCACGGACCGTTTCGGCCAGGCGTTGCGCGGCCGCGACTTCACCCCCGCCGATTACCTGCCGGCGAACCAGGCCAGGAGTTTCCTGGCGGCGGGCCAGGCGGTGCACTTCCGCATCGACATCGCGGACCCGGGCGCGGACGCGGTGGGTTTCACTCTCTCCCCCTGTCTCGACCTCGCGGTGGGACGCGTCTGCAGCACTTCGGAGCATGACTAGTTGATTTGATTGGAGGTTTTCCTCAAGACGCGCGACGGAAATTTTTTCAAAAAAGATGCCGTCAAATGGACGTAACGCGCGTTGCAGAAAAATTGCAAGCTTTGACAGCCGGGAATTCCTGGCTATTATTTCGCCTCGATCCCCAACGAATGAATTGCTGCGCGACGCATGCGTATCGGGCCGTATTCTCTCCGCAACAAGCTGGTGCTGGCGCCCATGGCCGGCGTCACGGACCGGCCCTTCCGCCAGCTCTGCAAGCGGCTCGGCGCGGGCATGGCGGTCTCGGAGATGACCACCTCCCGGCTGGAGCTGCTCGGCACCGCCAAGAGCCGCCGCCGCCGTGACCACGAGGGTGAGGCGGAGCCGCGCATCGTGCAGATCGCGGGTGCCGAGCCTGCGATGATGGCCGAGGCGGCGCGCTTCAACGTGGCCGAGGGCGCCCAGATCATCGACATCAACATGGGCTGCCCGGCGAAGAAGGTCTGCAACAAGGCCGCGGGCTCCGCGCTCCTGCAGGACGAGCCCCTGGTGCGGCAGATCCTGGATGCGGTGGTCGCGGCCGTGGACGTGCCCGTGACCCTCAAGATCCGCACCGGCTGGGACCGGGAACACAAGAACGGCGTGACCATCGCCAAGCTCGCGGAGGCCGCCGGCATCCAGGCGCTGGCGGTGCACGGGCGCACCCGCGCCGACCTCTACGGCGGCGAGGCGGAATACGCCACGATCCGCGCGATCAAGGAAGCCGTCTCCATCCCGGTGATGGCCAACGGCGACGTGACTTCCCCCGAGAA
>DASUBN010000381.1:0-11742 GCA_035763245.1 Gammaproteobacteria bacterium
GTCCGCCGGGAAAATCAGGCGGCGTATGCTACCGCATGGCCCCCGCGCGGCGCAACGGAGCGCCGGCGTAACCTCAAGTTTTCCCCGGAGATTTGCGGAATTTTGCTCAACGACCGAGCAACTGTCGACACGCCGCCACGAGCTCCTCGGCCACGGCGGCGACATCCGCCTTGGGTGCGTACGCCAGACGCCCGAGCAGGGGGGCGCGCAGCTCCGCTTCCAGGGTGGCGAGGTTGGCCTCGGGCCGCTCGAAGGCGGGGTCGATGGCATTCGCCACCCAGCCGGCGAGCGCGAAGCCGTCGGCCGCGAGCGCCCGGGCAGTGAGCGCCGCGTGGTTCAGACAGCCCAGGCGCAAGCCCACCACCAGGATCACCGGCAGTTCCAGTTCCCGGGCCAGATCCGGCAGCTCCAGCAAAGGCGACAGCGGCACCTGCCACCCCCCCACCCCCTCGACCACCACCGTGTCTGCCCCCCTCCAGAGTTCTGCGTAAGCGGCGCGTAAGGTGTCCATGCTCACCTCCACACCTGCGTCCATGGCCGCGAGGTGAGGCGCGATGGCGGGCGCGAAGCAATAGGGATTCACGAGCCGATAGGCGCGCTTCTCGCTCGCGGCGGATTGGAGCAGAAGCGCATCGTCGTTGCGCAGCCCCTCCGGTGTCGCGGCGGCGCCGCTTGCCACGGGCTTCATGCCCACGGTCCTGCGGCCGAGCTTGGTGAAGGCCTTGAGCAGGCCCGCGCTCACCCGGGTCTTGCCGATGCCCGTGTCGGTGCCGGTGATGAAGCAGCCGTACATCAGGATTTGCCCTTGCCGAGCGCAGCGGTGGGCATGAACTTGGGCGCCCAAGCGGTGCCGTAAACCACTTCGTAGGTGGCGGGCAGGCGGCCATCACGCCGCCATCTCTCGTAAGCCCGGTTCAAAGCCGCCAGGCGGCCGCGGCCGGTAAGTCCGCGGCCGCGGCCGGCGGTGACATTGTGGGCGCCGATGCGTTTCAGGTCGCGCATGAGCGAGGGCACATCGGCGTAGGTCATGGTCAGGTGCTCCACGTCCATCACAGGTTCCACGAAACCGGCGCGGATGAGCCCATCGCCCACATCGTGCATGTCCAGGAAGCGGTTCACGTGGTTGTAGCCGTCCACCTCGTGCCAGGCGGAGCGTAGCTCCTTGAGGGTGTCGGGACCCAAGGTGCTGAACAGCAGAAGGCCGTGGGGTTTCAACAAGCGGCGCCATTCCAGCAGAGTCGCGTCCAGATCCTCGCACCACTGCAGGACGAGACTCGCATATATCAGGTCGAACCCCTCCGCGGCGAAAGGCAGGGCCGCGGCATCGGCACAGACGAAACCGGCGCGCTTCCGCCAGGGGGCATACCAAGGCCGCTGGCGCGCGAAACCGAGCATGTTGGGTGCGAGGTCCACGCCGATCACTTGGGCGGCGGGATACCGCTGCACCAGGGTCCGCGTCGGGCGTCCGGTGCCGCAGCCCACATCCAATACCCGTCCGGGCGTGATGGCCGTGAGTTCCAAGCGCTCTAGGAGCCGTTCGCCCACCTCTCTCTGCAACACCGCCGCCGCATCGTAATCCGGCGCCGCCTTGTCGAAGGCTTTGCGTACGGCCGCCCGGTCCAGGCTGAACTCGTCCGCGGCGTTCATGGCGTGCTCCGCCGCTGCGATGACCGGCCAGCGTCAGATCCCTGCATGAAACTCGTGATGGCGGCGATGAAATCCTCCGCATGGGAGAGGAAGGGCGCATGGGCGCTCTTGGGGATGAGACGCAGTTTGGCGCCGGGGATGGCTTGCGCCATGGCTGTGCTCGCTTGCGGTGGCGTAAGCCGATCATAGCCGCCGGCGATGACGAGGGTAGGCAAACCTATGCGCATGAGCTCGGATCGGAGATCGCTGGCCCGCAGCAGCTCGAGGCCGGTGGCGAGCGACGCGCCATCGGGCTCGCCCCGGGCGAAGAGCGCATCTCGCAACTGCCGCAAGGCGGCGCGCGCGGCTGCGTCACCCCGCACCTGGAGCGAGAGGAAACGCTGCAAGGTCTCTTTATAGTCCTGACCGAGCCCCGAGGCGAACTCCTGCAACTGTCCCGGAGGCATGGCATCCGGCCAGTCCGGCGCCGTGACGAAACGCGGCGTGGTGTTGGCGAGGATCAGCCCGCGCAAGCTTCGGGGCGCATCCAGGGCGGCACGCTGGGCGATCAATCCGCCCAGGGACCAGCCCAGCCATGCCGCGCCTGCCGGCACCGAGGCAAGCACTTTCCTGGCCACCTCTGAAAGCGCGCCGGGCATGGGCGTCGCGCGGCTCAGTCCATGACCCGGTAGATCCACTCGTATGACACGGCAGTCCGCCGTTAGCTTGGGCAATACACTCTCCCAGATGCCGCCGTGCAGGCCCCAGCCGTGCAGCAGCACGAGATCCGGACCCTCTCCTGCCGTCTCTATATGAAGTGATCCGGCCATCAGCCCAGGCTCACGGCCTTCAAGGCGTCCAGGAGGCGGTCCACATGGGACTCTTCGTGGGCCGCCGTGAGGGTGATGCGCAGGCGCGCCGTGCCAACAGGCACCGTGGGCGGGCGTATCGCCGCCACCAGCATTCCCCGCTCCTTCAGCCGCTGGGACAAGGCGAGAGCATCCGCACTCTCGCCCACCACTAAAGGTTGGATGGCAGTGATCGAAGGAAGAAGTTTGATATCGAGTTGCGCCGCGCCTTCGCGGAAGCGGGCGATGAGCGCCTTGAGCTTCTCGCGCCGCCAGCCCTCTGCATGCAGCAGCTTCAAGGCCGCCCGACCCGCTTCCGCCAGGGCCGGCGGGGTTGCGGTCGTGTATATATAGGTGCGAGCCGACTGGATGAGGGTCTCGATCAGGGCCTCGCTCCCGGCCACGAAGGCGCCGAAGGTGCCGCAGGCCTTGCCCAAGGTGCCCATGAGCACCGGCACTTCCGCGGAGCCGAGACCGTGATGCTCCAGGCTACCGCGACCTCTCTCGCCCAGCACACCGAAACCGTGGGCATCGTCCACCATGAGGAAGGCTCCGGCTGCGTCCGCGGCTTGACTGAGTGCACGCAGGGGCGCCACATCCCCATCCATGCTGAAAACGCCGTCGGTCATCACCAAGGTACGGCCGTCGCCGTCCGCTAGCAGGTGCTTCTTGAGGTCGACCACGTCCGCATGGGCATAGCGACCGAAACGCGCAGCGCAGAGTAGCCCCGCATCCAGCAGCGAAGCATGGTTGAGCCGGTCCTCCAGCACCCGATCGCCGCGCTTGAGCAGACCTGACGCGACCCCCAGGTTCGCCATGTAGCCGCTCGAGAAGAGCAGCGCCCGCTCGCGACCCGTGAACGCCGCCAGCTCTTCCTCGAAAGCATGATGGGCACGGCTGTGGCCGGTGACGAGATGGGCCGCACCGCTGCCCGTGCCGTACTCCTCGAGGCCGAGGCGCAGTGCTTGCGCCACCGCCGGATGGGCCGCGAGACCTAGATAGTCGTTGCTGGAGAAGTTGAGATAACGCCCGTCTTCCAGCGCGATCTCGGGCCCCTGGGGACCCTCGACGACGCGCCGCAGGCGGTAGAGGGATTGTTCCTTGAGCGCGTCGAGCTTGGGCGCGAGCTCGGCATCAAGTCGCGCGCTGTTCGTCATGGGCCGCGGCCGTGATGTCGAGGTGCGCCGTGCCGGCCCGCTCCTCCAGGGTCTCGGCGTGGATACCGAGCCGGGCGAAGAGCTCCCGATCCTTCTCCATGTCCGGGTTGCCTGTAGTAAGCAGCTTCTCGCCGTAGAAGATGGAGTTGGCCCCGGCGAAGAACGCCAGCGCCTGCATCTCGTCGGTCATCTCGGTCCGACCAGCGGAGAGGCGCACATGGGCCTTGGGCATGAGGATGCGCGCCACCGCGATGACGCGGATGAAGTCGAAGGGGTCGAGCTTGGTCTCGCCGAAGAGCGGCGTGCCCTCCACCTGCACCAACTGGTTGATGGGCACGCTCTCGGGATGCTCCGGGAGCGTGGCCAGCGTCTGCAGCATCTTGGCCCGGTCTTCCTTCTGCTCGCCCATGCCGACGATGCCGCCGCAGCATACGTTCATGCCGGTGTCGCGCACGTTCTGCAGCGTGTCTAGGCGGTCCTGGAAGGTACGGGTGCTGATGATGTCCTTGTAGTACTCGGGCGAGGTGTCGATGTTGTGGTTGTAGTAATCGAGGCCCGCGTCCGCGAGCTTCTTGGCCTGCCCGGGCGTGAGCATGCCGAGCGTGCAGCAGGTCTCCATGCCCAACTCCCGCACGCCTTTCACCATCTCGGCGATCTGGTCCAGATCCTTGTCCTTGGGATTGCGGTAGGCCGCGCCCATGCAGAAACGGGTGGCACCGGCATCGCGGGCGATCCTGGCCTTGGCCACCACATCGTCCACGCACATGAGCTTCTCGGCCTTGAGGCCAGTATGGTAGCGCGCGCTCTGGGGGCAGTAGGCACAGTCCTCGGGGCAGGCGCCGGTCTTGATGGAGAGCAGGGTCGAGACCTGCACCGCATTGGGGTCGAAGTGACGGCGGTGCACCGCCTGGGCCCGGAACAGGAGGTCGTTGAAGGGCAAGGCGAACAGGGCCTGAACCTCGGCGAGAGTCCAGTCGTGGCGAACATCGTCGGGCATCACGGTGGACATGGCGGCCTCGCAGGCAAATGGGCTGGGAAGTGGCTATTTTAAGGGGTGTCCGTTAACCAGATAAAGCTTTAAAAGTTTACATCTAGCCACTATATGCCCCTTACCTTAGGAGACCGGCACATAACGCACGAACAGTTTGCCGTTCTTGAAAGCCCGGGACTCCGTAAGCCGCATGGGCAGCGGCTTCGCTAGCCCCTCGAACAGGGTGCGGCCAACGCCTAACACCACGGGGTTCACCACGAACTGGTACTCGTCGATCAGGCCCACTGATGCGAGTTGAGCGACGATGCTGCCGCTACCCAGGATCGCCATGCCGGGACCGCTCTCCTGCTTGAGCTTACGCACCTCGGTTACGAGTTCCCCCTTCATGAGGCGTGTGTTCTGCCAGTCCGCCTTCGCGAGATGGCGGGAAAAGACGACCTTGCGGCTGCGGTTCATGCCGGCGGCCACTTCCGGCATGGCCGCCTTGGCCGCTGGCGTGGGCCAGAACGACGCCATCATCTCGTAAGTGACGCGGCCGAAGATCAACTCCCCCTCCCCACTGGCGTTGCCGCTCACGAAAGCGCCGAACTCCGGATCATCCGCACCCTCCTTGGCCCAACTGAAGTCGCCGCCGGCACCGGTGAAGTATCCGTCCAGGCTGATGTTGTTGAATACGATCAATCGGCGCATGGATCCTCCTCGGTACGACGAGTTTAGGCGGCTGCCAAAGTGTGCGAGTATTTCCCGATGTCTTACAGATGGATCATGCAGGCACTGTACCCGCCCAGCTGCCTGCTGTGCGGAGATAGCGGCGCCCGCGGCCTGGACCTCTGTGCCGCCTGCTTCGCCGACTTACCCTGGAACCGCCGCCCCTGCCCACGCTGTGCCGCACCCTTGCCGCTGGATGCCGAGGATCAACTCTGCGGGAATTGCATCAGGACCCTGCCCGCCTGGGACGACGCGAAGAGCCCATTGGCCTACGCCTATCCCCTGGACCGGCTCATCCAACGCTTCAAGTTCGACGGCGACCTGGCGGCGGGAAGGATGTTGGGAGGACTCTTGGCGGAATACCTCGCCGCCGGCGGCGGGACCAGGCCCGATTGCATCTTGCCGGTGCCGCTACATCCTATGCGACTCAAGGAACGGGGCTTCAACCAGGCGGTGGAGCTGGCACGGCCCGTGGGCCGGCGCCTCCGGATCCCGCTGCGGTTCGATCTCTGCGAGCGCGTGCGCGCCACGGAAGTGCAGTCGAAGCTGGACGCGGCGGAACGGAAGAAGAACCTCAAGGATGCCTTCGCCGTGAGGCAATCCTTGGACGGCGCACACGTGGCACTGCTAGACGACGTGGTCACCACCGGCGCCACCGTAGAAGCATTGACCCGCGCATTGAAGGACGCAGGAGCCGCACGCGTCACGTTCTGGAGCCTGGCCCGCGCCGCCCTCGCGCAGTGAGGTTCAGGCGTTTCGCGCCAGATATCCTTCCAGGCGCCGCTTCACCGCCGACCACTCTGCCAGAGTGATGGAGTAGCGCATGGAATCCCGGGGCGTGTGATCCGCCGCCATGCGGTGGGCGCGCAACAGGCCCTCCTGGCGCGCACCTAGGCGCTCCAGGGCCGCGCGGGACCGCAGGTTGCGGGCATCGGTATGGAATGAGACCCGGAACACCCCCCAGCTCTCGAAGGCATAGCGCAGCATCAGGAACTTCGCCTCGGTGTTCGCACCGCTGCGGATCGCCGTGGCGGTGAGCCAGGTGTACCCGATCTCGCATGCATCGGGCGTGGCATGCCCATGCCGGGCATGACCCGCGGGCCAGGCCCAACGTTCGATCTCCCAGAAGCGCGTGGAACCGATGACGGCTCCATCCGCGAGCCGCACCGTGGCGAAGGGCACTGCCGTGCCCGCATCCCGCCGGGCAAGCGCCGTGGCGATGTAGCGCTCCACGGCTTCCCGGCCCTGGGGCACCAGGCTCCATTCATATATAGAGGGGTCCGCCGCGGAGGCCGCCACCAAAGCCTCCGTATGCCGCGGCTCCAAGGGATCAAGCCGCACATGCCCGCCCTGCAAGATGGGGGACTCGGGTCTCATGCTGGTGGCTTCAGCGGCCGGTGAAGGTGTAATGCAGCAGGATGCCCGCGAACACCGCGGCACCGAACCAGTTGTTGTTGAGGAATGCTTGAAAACACTTCTCCGGCACCCGCTTGCGGATCAGGTACTGCTCGTACAGGGAGAACCCGAGCGCGAAGGTAAGGCCCACATAGTAGGCGGCACTGAGTTCGAGGCGCGTGCCCACCAGCACAAGGTTGAGCAGCAACAGCCCCTGCAGCACACCGATGATGGTCCGGTCCATGTCACCGAACAGGATGGCGGTGGACTTCACCCCGATCTTGAGGTCGTCGCGCCGATCCACCATGGCGTACATGGTGTCGTAGACCGAAGACCAGAGAATGTTGGCGACGAAGATGAGCCAGGCTTCGGGGGGCACCTTGCCGGTGGCGGCGGAATAGGCCATAGGGATGCCCCAGCCGAAGGCGAGGCCGAGATACGGTTGGGGTAGATAAGTATAGCGCTTCATGAACGGGTAGCTCACCGCGAGCACGAGGCCCACCACCGCGAGTTCGAGGCTCAAAGTATTGAGCATGAGCACAAGGCCGAGCGCTGCGAAGCCGAGCAACACGAAAAGCACGAGTGCTTCCGCCACACGCACCTCACCGGTAGCAAGGGGCCGCTCCCGGGTGCGCGCAACGTGGGGATCAAAGCCCCGGTCGGCGTAGTCATTGATGATGCAACCGGCGGCTCTCATCACGAACACGCCGGCCACGAACACCACGAAGAGCTTAGGGCTGGGATGGCCGTCGCAGGCAAGCCACAGTGCCCAGAGGGTGGGCCAGAGCAGGAGGAATGCGCCGATGGGTCGATGCAGGCGCATGAGCCGGGCGTAGGCGCCGGCGCGTTTGAGGGCGAAAGGCCGCCATTCGCGCACTGCCCTGCTGTAGCGGATCTTGTTCCAGTAAGGGATGAGACGCGGGTCCATTTCTTTCTCTACCCCCCCAGCTCGGGCAGGAAGCATTCGTATATGAGGATGGCGGCCGCACCCACCGTGAGCAGGGAACGCCGCGCCCAGATCTTCTGGGGTACATGCGATAGCCCCGCCACCGCCGCCGTATGCAACGGTTCACCCGGTGTCAGGCAGGTCACCTCGATGGGGCCGCGGCGGGCGTCAGGCCCGGCGAACACCCTGGCGCCCAGGGGGTTATCGCCCAATTCCTCCAACCAGCTGGCGCCTTCACCCGCCGCCACAGAACGCGCGTACACAAGCGGCTCCGGGCCGCAGAGATACACTTGCCGCAGATAAGCGGGCTCACCGGTCTTGGCATAGAGTAGGGCCGCGTCCTGGGGCAGGAGCGGCGACGCCTGCTGTTGCAGGATCCGCACTTGAAATGCGGCGCCCACCTTGGCCTTGAGGCGTTCCGTGAGGGAACCCGCTTCCGACAGATAAGGCCAAAGCGCCGCTGGACGCTCCTCTGCCGACCAGGACGACAGCGACCTCCAGCTGTGGAACGGGATGGATGCGGCAATGGCTTTCAAACCGGCTCTCCCATGACGCTTATTTTAGCGTCACACCGAGCCATAACGCTCGGCCTCACCGAGCCAGCGCCGCACGATGGGGTTGATGCGCTCCGGATATCTATCCAGCAAGAGCTGCGCCGCCTGCTGCACCTGCGGGATCAGGGCCGCATCGCGCAACAGGTCCGCGATGCGCAGGTTGACCTCCCCCGCCTGGCGCGTGCCCAGCAGTTCGCCGGGGCCGCGCAACTCCAGATCACGACGCGCGATCTCGAAGCCATCGTTGGTGGCACGCATCACATCGAGCCGCGCCCTGGCGGATGACGACAGGGGCGGACGATAAAGCAGCACACAGCTGGATTCCGTGGCGCCACGCCCCACGCGCCCGCGCAACTGGTGAAGCTGGGAAAGCCCGAGGCGTTCGGCGTTCTCGATGATCATGAGGGTGGCGTTGGGCACGTCCACCCCCACCTCCACCACGGTGGTGGCCACGAGTAACTGCAGGTGGCCGGCGGTGAACTCGGACATGACCGCATCCCGCTGCTTGGTCTTGAGCCGGCCGTGGAGCAGGCCCACCTCGAGGTCGGGCAACCCGGCCTTGAGGGTGGTGGCGGTATCTTCCGCCGCCTGGCACTGCAGGATCTCGGACTCCTCGATGAGCGGGCACACCCAATACACCTGACGGCCTTCGCCGCAGGCCTGGTGCACCCGCTGTACTACCTCCGCACGGCGCGCCTCGGCGATGGCGACGGTCTTCACCGGCTTGCGCGAAGGCGGAAGTTCATCGATGGCGGAGACGTCAAGGTCCGCATAAGCGGTCATGGCCAGGGTCCGCGGGATGGGGGTGGCGGTCATGATTAGTTGGTGAGGATGCAGGCCGTCAGCGGCTCCCTTCTCCCGCAGCGCCAGCCGCTGGTGCACGCCGAAGCGGTGCTGTTCGTCGATGATCACGAGACCCAGGGAGTGGAACTGCACTTCCTCCTGGAACAGCGCGTGGGTACCGACGGCGAGCGGCGCACGCCCCGCACGCAGGAGCTCCAGGGCCGCCTTGCGCTCGGATGCCTTCTGGCGGCCGCTGATCCACACGGGCTCAAGTCCCAAGGGCGCGAACCAGCGCTGGAAGTTGCGGTAGTGTTGCTCCGCGAGGAGCTCCGTAGGCGCCATGAGCGCCGCGTGTTTACCGGCCTCGATGCAGGCGAGCGCCGCGAACGCCGCCACCACGGTCTTGCCGCAGCCCACATCGCCCTGCACCAGCCGCATCATGGGATGGCTGGCGCCGAGGTCGCGGAGGATCTCCCCGGTCACCCGCTCCTGGGCGCCTGTCAGGGTAAACGGCAGCCCGGCACGGAACTTGGCGGCCAGTTCGCCCTTGCTCACAAGCGGCGCGGCGCGGCTCTTGTCCTCCGCAAGGCGCAGGCGACGCAGGCTCAGGTGATGGGCCAGGAGTTCCTCGAAGGCGAGCCGTTGCTGGGCTGGGTGGCTGCCGTCCATGAGCGCCGTGAGCGGTGCATCAGGCGGCGGGCGGTGCACGTAGCGCAGAGCTTCCGCCAAAGACGGCATCTTCGCTTCATCCAGGAGTTCCGGCGGCAACAATTCCGGCAAGGTGGCGTACGCATGGTCCAGGAGCTTCAGGGCCTGGTCCGTCAGGGAGCGGAGCTTCAACTGCTGCACGCCCTCGGTGGCGGGATAGATGGGTGTGAGCGCCGGAGCCTCGGCGACGTGCTCGTCCCGCGCCAGCAGCCGGTATTCGGGGTGCGCCATCTCGGGCGTGAGCTTGCCTGGCCGGACCTCGCCATAGCAACGTAGCCGCGAGCCCCGGGCCAGCATCGCCATCTGGGCGGAATTGAAGTTGAAGAAACGCAGGGTGAGCGCACCCGTCCCGTCGGCGACACGTGTGAGCAGCATGCGCCGGCCCCGAAACACCATCTCCGTGAGTTCGATCACGCCCTCCACCGTGGCGTGCATGCCGATCCTGAGGGCACCGATGGGGGTGACGCGGGTACGGTCCTCGTAGCGCAGCGGCAGGTGGAACAGCAGGTCCTCGACGTTCTTGATGCCGAGCTTCCCGAGACGCTCGGCCACCTGCGGCCCCACGCCGCGCAGGCGAGTCACCGGTGCGGCGGCGCTCTCGGGGGCAACGGCGGGCCTCAAGCGCGTCTTACTGCACCGCCATGACCGCGTCGATCTCCACCCGGGCGCCGCGCGGCAACGACGCCACGCCGATGGTGACACGGGCTGGGTACGGCTCCCTGAAATACTCGGCCATGACCTCGTTCACCTTCGGGAAGTTGCCAAGGTCGGTGAGATAGATGGTGACGCGCACCACGTCCTTGAAGCCGTCGCCCGCAGCTTCGGACACGGCCTTGAGGTTGTCGAACACCCGGCGCGCCTCCATCGCGAAGTCGCCCGAGACAAGTTCGCCGGTCTTGGGGTCCAACGGGATCTGGCCAGAGAGATAGACGGTGTTGCCGACGCGCACCGCCTGCGAGTAAGGGCCTATGGCCCGGGGTGCCTGGTCGGAAAAGATGGTCAAGCGCGCCATGGCAAGCTCCGTCGGCGGCAGATCACGCCGCGATCCGCTCACTATAGAACAAACTCGAAAAGCCGACGAATGGGGGCGCCGTGCCCATGAGCATTGCACATGTTTATCGGGGTCACAGCATCGCATGCGGTGTGGCCGGATACTGCGGCCCATGGAGCGGACCACCGGAGCACCAGCATGCATGGCCTTTTCATCACCAAACTCAGATTCGCGACAGCCCTCGCACTCGGGGCACTGACGGCGATGCAGGCCGCCTATGCTGCCGACCCGGCACCCTCTTCAACGACACAGGGGGAGCCGGTTATGTACCTGGGCAGGATCCAGGTGACAGGGGAGAAAAACATCTTCCTCACCCTGCAGTCCATCAAGGTGGCGTTACTGCGACCCTATTCCACCAATCCGCGGGACGCCGACCTCGTGGTGTGCCGGATCGAGAAGTCCATGACCGAGGCGGTGGATTACCTGGACTGCGACACCAACCGCAACTTCGCGGCGCGGCGGGATGCGGCTCAGCTCGCGTTCATCACCGCCCAGGGCCGTTCCGGGGGCGGAGGCTCGAATCAGATTTCCGAGATGTGGAACCAAACCCTCGCCAGCGAGGAAGTCATGCTCACGAACCTGGTGGTCGGGCAGCCGGGTCACAAGCTGCACGTACCGGTGAACGGCGGGGCATTCCGCAAGCTACTGGACAGGCTGCCGATGCCCTCGGCCACCACGGCGGCCCCCGCTGCGGGCAGCGCCGGCGGGCCACCCGGGCTCTGATGAGCCGCCGGCGGTCAAACAATGATTCAGAAATGATTAAGCCCAGGGCCAGAGGACCTGGGCTATTACTAGGGCGTGGGGCCAGAAAATCAGTATCAGGAGAAACCTCATGTCCAGCAAGACCTATCTGAAAATCGCCGGGGCGTTGGCGCTGACGGCCCTGTTAACCGGCCCGCTCACGGCCACCGCGGACGATGATGCGTCCGATCAGAAAACCGAGACGACGGTCATGTACCTCGGCAAGACGCCGAT
>DASUBN010000382.1:0-3515 GCA_035763245.1 Gammaproteobacteria bacterium
GCGACGCCGGCGCCCGGCGCCGTCAGCAAGACCGGCCCGGCGGGCAGCACCAACCCCGCGGTGTACGGCTGGCAGCTCATGACTCCGGAGGAGCGCGATGCCTACCGCGCCAAGCTGCGCGCCGCCAAGACAGCCAATGAACGCGCCAAGATCCGCGCCGAACACCACAAAGAAATGGAAGCCCGGGCGAAAGAGCGCGGCGTGACCCTCCCGCCGGGGCCGGCCACGCACTGAGCGGCGCCGTCGGCGTCCGGCAGGGCGCTCAATAAGCAGCGCCCTGCCATTTCACTGGCAGCCGGTGGCGCCGTGAAGCGCAGGCTTGACGCTGGATTATATTTCGATAATATTGGAAATATGGAACCTAAATCCGCCCTCCGCGCCCTGGGGGCCCTCGCCCACGAGAGCCGCCTCGCCATCTATCGCCTGTTGGTGCAGGCCGGGCCCGCGGGCCTGCCGGTGGGCGCGGTCGGGGAGCGGCTCGGGCTCGCGCCCGCCACGCTCTCCTTCCACCTCGCGGCGCTGAAGCACGCCGGGCTTGTGAGCGCACGCCGAGACGGCCGCACCCTCTACCAGGCGGCGGACTTCCAGGCCATGAACGGCCTCATCGCTTATCTCTCGGAGAACTGCTGCCTGGGCGCCGATTGCGGCGTCGCCGGCTGCCCCCCCAAGACCCAGGAGCGGAAGCATGAAACGCCTGCACGTGCACGTCGCCGTCGCGGACCTCGCTAGTTCCATCCGGTTCTACGCCACGCTCTTCGGCACCGAGCCCACGGTGCTGAAGGACGACTACGCCAAGTGGATGCTGGACGACCCGCGGGTGAACTTCGCCATCTCCACCCGCGGCAAGCGGCCGGGGCTGGACCATCTCGGCATCCAGGCCGAGAGCCGCGAGGAACTCGGCGAGATCGCCGCGCGCCTGAAGGCCGCCGAGGTGGCGACCCAGGACCAGGCCACGACGCGCTGCTGCTACGCCGAGTCCAGCAAGACCTGGAGCGCGGACCCGCAGGGCATCGCCTGGGAGAGCTTCTACAGCTTCGGCGAGAGCACCACCTCCGTCGAGGCCGGGCGCGAAAGCCAAGTGCAGATGAGTCCGGGTAAACCCACGGTCGAGAAGGGCGGCGCCTGCTGCGCCCGGCCGGGTGCCTGAGCGTGGAGCCGAAGAAGAAGGTCTACAACGTCTTGTTCTTGTGCACCGGCAATTCCGCCCGTTCCATCATCGGCGAAGCGGTACTGAACAATCCGGCCCTCAATCGGGGCCGCTTCAAGGCTTACAGCGCCGGCAGCCATCCCAAGGGCGAGGTCAATCCCTTCGCGCTGGAGGTGCTCCAGGCCAGCGATTTTCCGACCGAGGGTCTGCGCAGCAAGAGCTGGGACGAGTTCGCGGCACCCGGCGCGCCGGTGATGGATTTCGTGTTCACGGTCTGCGACCAGGCGGCGGCGGAGCCATGCCCGTTCTGGCCCGGCCAGCCCATGACGGCACATTGGGGCCTGCCGGATCCGGCAGCGGTGCAGGGCAGCGATGTCGAGAAGCGCAAGGCTTTCCGCGATGCACTCATGGCGCTCGGCCGGCGCATCGAACTTTTCACGAGCCTGCCGCTCGGCAAACTCGACAAGCTGGCGATACATAACAAACTCAAAGAAATCGGCGGCAAATGAAACTGGCGCATCCACTCATCGCCGAGTTCTTCGGCACGGCGTTGCTGCTGGCCGTCGTGGTCGGTTCCGGCATCATGGGCGAGCGCCTGGGGAGCGGAAACCAGGCGCTGATCCTGCTGGTGAACTCCACGGCCACCGGCGTGGGGCTCGTGGCCCTGGTCCTGGCCTTCGCGCCGCTCTCAGGCGCGCACTTCAATCCGGTGGTGAGCCTGATGCTGGCGGCGCGGGGTGACCTGTCCTGGCGCGCCCTGCTGGGCTACGTGCTGGCCCAATGCCTGGGCGCCGTGGCGGGGGTCATCGCCACCCACGCCATGTTCGGCCTGCCGCTCCTGGAGACCGCCGTCAAACCCCGGCCGGGGTTCAACCTCATGTGGTCCGAGTTCGTGGCGACCGTGGGGCTGCTCTTCGTGATCCACCGGGTCTCCCGCTCGCGTCCGGAAGCCGTGGCCTATGCGGTGGGTTGCTACATCGCCGCCGCCTACTGGTTCACCTCATCCACGTCCTTCGCCAATCCCGCCGTGACCCTGGCCCGCGGTCTCACGGACAGCTTCACCGGCATCCGCCCAGTGGACGAGCCGGGCTTCATTGCCGCCCAACTCCTCGCTGCCGCGCTCATGGTCCTGGGGTTGCGGGCGACTGTCTCACGCCCGGCGCGTAGCTGAAGACTGAATACTGGAAGTGTTGCACACGGCCCGCCGGTGTCGTGTGCTCCTCCTGGTGCCGCTCCATCAGCTTGAACGTGGGGCCGAGCTCCGCCGCCAAGGTGTCGGGGGAATAGCGCTGCACCGGCAGGCCGCTGCAGCGCTCCGGCCCGTCGATCGCGAAGCTCGCGATGATGGCGGTGCCGCCGGGCATGAGACCTGCTTCCAAGGCGCGGCGGTAGGCGAGGCGATCTTCCGACGTCGTGAGGAAATGGAACGCCGCTCGGTCGTGCCAGAGCCGGTAACGCCGCTCCGGCCGCCAGCGGGTGATGTCGGCCACCACCCAATGCACGCTGTCCTTCGCCGTGTCCAAGCGCGCGCGGCTCTTCTCCAGAGCCGCCGCGGCCACGTCCAGCACCGTGACATCCCGGTGACCTTCCGCCAGCAGGTTATCCACCAGCCGCGAGGCGCCGCCGCCCACGTCCACGATGGGGTCGAGCGGATCGAGCCCCGCGGCGGCGATGAGCGCCAGGGAGATGTCGGGGCGGGGCTGGAACCAGCTCACCGCGTCTTCCGCCTTCTGGGCGTAGACCTCGTGCCAATGCCGTTTGCTGTCCACGGGGCTAATTTAACGGATAAAACCGGCCTTTAGCTCGGTGGCGGGGTTTCGGCGGAAGGGCGTATGCTTTTTGCCTGCCCGGTACCGGTATCCATGGGGTGAACATGGCTACGAAAGCCCGCAAGAAGAAGGCCGTCTCCCGGAAGAAGACGATCCGCCGCAAGAAGAGACCCGCGCGGCGCGCCAAGGCGAAACGACCCAAGGGCTACACCAGCCGCGTGCGCTTCAGCGGCGAGACGCCGGCTTACCGCAAGGCCCGTGACAAGCTCCTCGAAGCGGAGCGGGATCTCAGGCGCCAGACGGAAGCGGTGGCCGCGCTGCGCCGCAAGCTGCCGCTCGGCGGCGAACTCAAGGAGGACTACCTTTTCGAGGAATCCGACAAGAACGGCGGCTCGAAGCCCGTGCGCTTCTCCGAGCTTTTCGCGCCGGGCAAGGACACGCTGGTGCTCTACAACTTCATGTTCGGCCCCGCCATGGCTCGCGCCTGCCCCTCCTGCACCACCATGCTGGACGCCCTGGACGGCAACGCCAAGGCCATCGGCCAGCGGGTGAACCTGGCGGTGGTGGCCAAGTCGCCCCTGCCACGCATCCTGTCCCAC
>DASUBN010000383.1:0-2976 GCA_035763245.1 Gammaproteobacteria bacterium
CCCACGAGGGTGTGCACCTGCGCCAGGGTCCCACCGAGATCAACTTCCCGCACCGCACTCGCCTCCGGGTCGGCAGTGTAGAGCACGCTGCCGTCGGTGGTGAGGCCGCTGGGCTGGGCGAAGGAGGCGTCCGCGAGCTCGCCGTCGTCGATGCCCTCGGCCCCGGAGCCGGCGAAGTGGCGGATCTCCTGCTTCGCAGGATCGTAGACCCAGAGCTGATGCTGCCCCGCCATGGCGATGTAGACGAGGCCGTCGTGGTAGAGCACGTCCCAGGGAGTGTTGAGTTCCGCCTTGGCCGCCGCCTCATCGCCGTCATCCATATAGGCCTGCCTGCCATCGCCGGCCACCGTGACCACGCTACCCTGCTTCAAGTCCACGCGGCGGATGGCGTTGTTATCCGTGTCCGCCACGTAGAGGGTGTCCGCATCGGCGAGCGTCAGCCCCTGCGGGTAGTGGAACTCGGCCTGGGATCCGGCACCGTCCTTCAAGCCCGGCTTGCCGTCGCCGATGACCGAGAGCACTTTGCCCGCGAGTGTGGTGACCACGATGCGGTTGTGGTTGGAGTCGGCGATGAAGAGCCTGCCGCCCTTCGCATCCGCCAGCACCTTGCCGGGGTAGAGCAGGTCGCTCTTGGGCATCTTCTCCGCCAGGCCCGCGAACCAGAGCGGTTTGGTGTTGAGCGTATGGCGCTCCGCGAACTCCCGGGTCAGGGTGCCGATCACCTTGTCCAGGAGCGCATAGTGCCCCTCGCCCGACACCTGGCCAACCACCTTGCCGGCCGGATCGATGAGCGTGAGCGTCGGCCAGCCGGTGGCGCCGTATTCGTTCCAGATCTGCATGTCGTGGTCGTTCACGACAGGGTGTTTCAAGCCGTAACGTTGGACGATGGCGGCGATGTGCGCCGTCTTGCCCTCGGTGGCGAACTTGGCGGAGTGCACACCGATGATGACGAGGCTCTGGGGATACTTGGCCTCGAGCTTTTCCAAATCCGGGATAACGTGGAAGCAGTTCACGCAGCCGTAAGTCCAGAAATCCAGCAGCACCACCTTGCCCTTGAGCTCCGCGAGGGTCACGGGCTTGCCGCCGGTATTGATCCAGTCGAGGCCAGTGGGGAACGCCGGCGCCGCCTCCTTGCCGAAGAAGGTCTCGGGCACTTCCGAGGCCGCCACGAGCCCTAAGGGTGAAGCCGGGCCGAACCAACGCAATGCGGCCAGGACGCCGCCCAGGAGCAGCAGGCCCAATACGGCCAGGGTGGTTGAACGGGCGATGCGCATGAGATGTCTCACTCGGGTGCTCTTGAGGGACGCTAAGGGTCGATGTGGACAAGACCCCGGGAGACGCCGGATTATTTCGCCCTAGGTCCGCACCCGGAAGATCAGGCTGCAGCAGGTGACGCCGCCCTCGGCCTTCTCGGTCTCGGACATGTCCACCATCACCACCGGCACGCGGCGCCCCGCGAGGCGTTCCCGGGTACGGGGGAAGGAGCGCGGATAGATCACGCCTCCGGGCAACCACACCGCGTTGGCGGCATGGGGCTCGGCGGGATCCACCTCCAGGAAATCCATCTCGTCGAAAGCGCGCGGATCCACCCAGGCGGGATTGATGAGCAGGAGCCCCGGCGCCACCTGCGTCACGGCGGTCTTGAGGTGCAGGCAGTCACGGGGCTCCACCGGCACCACCTTATATCCATAGGTTGCCGTCGCCGCTGCGAGCTGCCTGATGCCTTCGCGGTTGCTGCGCGCCGACTGTCCCACGTAGAGGGTATGTCCGACCCGCAACACATCGCCGCCGTCCAGCGTGCCCGGTGCTTCGATGGCGGCAAGTTCGCGATACTCGGCCAGTGCCTGGGCCATAGACTCGGTCTCGACGCGGCGCGACGCGGCGCCGGGGCGGGTGACGACCGCGATCTCATCCAGCACCACCGCCGTGTCCTCCACGAACACCGAGTCCGCCTGCTCCGGCAGTTCGGGCAGGGAGACGACGCGGCAGCCCAGGGTCTCGAGGACCTCCCGATAGGCACGGTGCTGGCGGCGGGCCAGGGTGACGTCGACGGGCGTACGCGGCAGGTAGGAGAGCTCGCAACGCTCGAGGGCGGCGCTCACTTCCCGGATGACAGCGATCAGCAAATCCAGCTCCGATTCCTGTGAATTTTCCTGTCCCAAATATGTCTTTTTTAGTAGCATCAGGCAAACCGCGCCCCTTGGGCGCCCATACGACAGACCAATCCCAGGGGTATCAGAATGGCCACCGCCACCACGGCAGACCGCCGCAGCTTAGGGCTCGCCACCACCACCTCCATCGTGCTCGGCAACATGGTGGGCTCCGGTGTGTTCCTGCTCCCCGCCAGCATGGCAGCTTACGGAGCCTATAGCCTGTGGGGTTGGTGCGTGAGCACCGTCGGCGCGCTGCTGCTCGCCTGGGTGTTCAGCAACCTCTCGCGGCGCCTGCCCAAGGCCGGCGGCCCCTATGCCTATCCCCGCGAGGCCTTCGGTGACTTCGCAGGTTTCCAAATCGCCTGGATCTATTGGCTCAGCATCGTCGGCACGAACGCCGCCATCGCGGTGGCTTTCGCCAGCTATCTTGTCACCTTCGTGCCGTCGCTGGCCGCAAGCCCGGTGAACGGCACGCTGGCGGCGCTGGCGGCCACCTGGCTGCTCACCGGCGTCAACATCCTGGGAGTGCGCGCCGCGGGCCGGCTGCAGCTCATCACCGTGATCCTGAAACTCACGCCGCTCGTGGTGCTGGCGTTCTTCGGCATCACCCATTTCAGCGCTGCCACCTTCAATTCCGGTCATACCACCGAGGGTCCTTTCTCGGCCATCAACTCCACCGCCGCCCTCGCCATGTGGGCCTTCCTCGGTCTTGAGTGCGCCACGGTGCCCGCGGACCATGTGAAGGACCCGGAGAAGACCATCCCCCGCGCCACCCTGCTCGGCACCGTTATCGCCGGCGTGTTCTACATCGTCTGCACTTCGG
>DASUBN010000384.1:0-3890 GCA_035763245.1 Gammaproteobacteria bacterium
CAACATGTGTTGCGGACCGAGGCCGCGCAGCAGCCAGGCCACTACCCGCGCCCGCGCGGAGGGTGTAAAGCTCTGCGGCAGCGTCACACCGCGCCCGGCGGCGAGCCGCTCCCAGTGCCGGGCCTGCTCCTCCGCCGCATCCGCGAGCCGCGTGAAGAGTTTCTTCAGTTCGGCGGCGGGTTCGCGTTCCGCCAGCACCCGGTACAGGTAAGACGACTGCTTCTCCTCGCGCCAGCTCTCCAGCTCGCTCTCGCCGCTCATCTCTGCTTCCCCTGGTTGCTGACCCCATGGGGCACGTGCCCCGTCGCCACATAGCCCGCCGCCGTCTCAACGTGGCCTTTTTGGTCGTCGAAGAAGATGTCGGCGCCGAAGGTCTTGAGGAACTGCCCCTTGGGCAGGCCGCCCAGGAACAGTGCCTCATCGATGCGGATGTTCCAGGCCCTGAGCGTGCGGATCACCCGCTCGTGGGCCGGGGCCGAGCGTGCCGTCACCAGCGCGGTCCGGATAGGCGCGCGCTCCGGAGGGTAATCCGCCTGGATGCGGTGCAGGGCGGCGAGGAAGTTCTTGAACGGGCCGCCGCTCAGGGGAGTGCGCGCACGTGCCCGCTCGCTGGCGGCGAAGGCTGCGAGTCCCCGCTCCTGGTATACCCGCTCCGCCTCGTCCGAGAACAGCACAGCATCCCCGTCGAAGGCGATGCGCAACTGCCCCTCGTCGCTTCGCGACAATTGCGAGGGCACGATGGCGGCGGCCGCATAGCCCGCATCCAGGGCCTGCACCACGTCGGCGGGCTCCGCCGACAGGAACAGGTCGGCGCTGAAGGGTTCCACGTAGCGCCAGGTGGAGGCCCCGTTGGTGAAGGCGGCACGGCTGATGTCCAGGCCATGGTGCTGGATGGAGTTGAAGATGCGCAGTCCGGTGTCGGCGCTGTTGTGCGACAGCAGGATCACCTCTACCCGCTTCGGCCCGCCCGATGGGTTGAGCCTGAGGAGCTTCTGCACCATGCCGAACGCCACACCCCGCTCCAGCACCTTCTCCTCGTGCTCGATCTGGTAGCGGGCGTAGGCTTCGAGCCCCTGTTCGACGAAGACCCGGTGGCTCTCCTCCAGGTCGAACAGGGCACGGGAGGAGATGGCGACGATCAGGCGGTTCTCGAGGCTCTCAGCCATCGGCGGGTTCCCATTCCAGGAAGCGCTTCAACAGCGGGAAATACAGCGCCACTTTAACACGCGCCGCTCCCAGCCCCCGCGTCAGGAATGCATACCGTTCCAGTTGTGGCGCGTAGCGCCGGCGCTCCCGTTCCAGGAACGCTTCGACGTCGGCGCCGGCATGGCGGCTCGTCTTGTAGTCCACGACCCAGCGCACGCCATCCTCGTCCACGAAGCTGCGGTCGATGACGCCGGTGTCGAGCCGGCCGTTCTCCAATACACTCAAGGCGTATTCGCTGCGCGCCTGCGGGTGCGCCGTGAGCAGCCAGCGGCCCCGTTCGTCGTCGAGTGTATTCTGCACCGCCTGGGCTACATCGTGCACCGCGCCTTGCAATTCCTCCTCGCGGACCCCCGCCTGAGCCAGCAGTTGTATGATCGTGGGCAGGGCCCGCTTCAGACGCACCTCGTCCCACTGTTCCACGCCCTCATCGGCGATGTACTGCAGCATGCGGTGCACCACTGTGCCCACATGCCGCAGGGTCTCGCCCACCCATTCGAACTCCGGTACCTCCTCCGCTGCCAGCACCGTGCCGCCCGCCCATCGCGCCGGCGCGCCCGGTTCGGGGAGCTGCCAGTCCTGTTTCAATCGCGTGAACCCCGCCCCACTTTGCACGTGCGCCGCGCCGGTACCGGGCAGCGCCACGGCTCCCAAGGCTTGCTCGAACTCTCCCCTCACCGTGGGCCACAAGAGCTCCAACAGCGAGCCGGGCCGCGGAGCCGACATCTCGCGGTCGCCTTGCTTCTCCTTGACAGTCACCGCCCCCAGCAGATGCAGCTCTTCCCGTGCCCGGGTCACGGCCACGTATAGGAGCCGCGCCCTTTCCAGTCTGGCCTGCTCCTTACGCAGGAGACGCACCCAGGCATAGAGCGGATCCCGGCGATCCTGCCCCGGCGCGTCCAGGGGCGCGAGCAAGATGTCCGCTTCCTGCTCCGCCCGGGGTCGCTCCAGCCACACCAAGAGATCCGGATCGTCGCCGCGGGTGGCCGCCGCGAGGCCAGGCAGGATCACCACGTCGAACTCCAGGCCCTTGGCCTTGTGGATGGTCATGAGCTGCAAGCCGTCGTCCGCTTCCGGATCAGGGCGCGCGAACAAGAGAGCCAGACGCCGCTCCAGGTCTGCGACGCTCGAGAGCGCGCCGCCTTCGTCCAGTTCTTCCAGCAGCTCCAGATAGGCTTCCGCATCCGCGAGCGCCTCGGCGCTCGCGAGCGCCGCCGGGCCACCCAGGGCGAGCCAGGTAGTTTCCACCTGGCTGCGCAGGCTGCCTCGAGCCCGGGCCGCAAGCGCACCGAGCAGCACGTCCCGCGTATGGGAGAACCGCGGGTGGGCTTTCGCCAGTGCGTCCGCCGCCCTGAGAAGCGAAGGCAAGGTTGCATCCAGGTCGCTGGCGGCCAGATCATGTAACTCGGCGAGGCTGAGTGCGCACCAGGGTGCGCGCAACACCGCGAGCCAGGCGGTGCGATCGGCGGGATGCGCCAGGGCGCGGGTGAGCGCCAGGAGGTCCTGCACCACCGGCTGCCCGCCGAGGTTCTCCACCTCCACAGCCCGGAAATGCACACCCTGCCGGCGCAAGCCACGGACGATGCGCGCCAGGTGATTCTTGGCCCGCGCCAGGATGGCGACGCTGGCCTGCCGGCTCCGGGCCGCGGCGACGATCTCCAGCACTCGCACCGCTTCCGCCTCTTGCCAGGCGCCGTCGCCGGTGTCGGCGAAGCCGTGTACCCACACCGCCTTGCCATCCGCGGCGGCGCGCCGCGCGGCTGCATCCACGTAAGGTACCGCGCCGCTCGCCACATCCGCCACGGCGGGGAAGATCCCCGCGAAGCTGCGGTTACTCCATTCCACCAGCGCCGGGCGCGAACGGAAGTTGGCATGCAACTGCAGGGCCTTAAGCGGCACGCCACCGATGCCGCGCTCCCAGGCGCGCAGGAACAGGCCCACCTCCGATTCGCGGAACCTATATATGGACTGGGCGGGATCGCCCACCAGGAACAGCGTGCGGCCGTCCCCCGGCTGCCAACCGGCGGTGAGCATCTCCAGAAGGTTGAACTGATTGACGGAAGTGTCCTGGAACTCATCCACCAGCAGATGATGGATGCGGTAATCCAGCGCCAGGGCCAGATCCGTGGGCTCTTGCGGTTCCCCCAGGGCATGCAAGGCCGCCAGCGACACTTCCGCGAAATCCACCTCGCCCCGTTCGGCGAACACCAGCCGCAGCTGCGCGGTGGCCAGCGGCAGCAGTTTCAACAAGGCTTCCAGCACCCGCCACTGCCCGTCGCTGTAGCGCGGCTCCGGCAACTGCGGCACCAGTGCCAGCAGCGCGCGGCAGGATTCATGCCGCTCCAGCTGCCGCAACAATTCACCCACCCGCGCCTTGACGGCGGCCTCCTCTTTGAGCACGCCTTGTCGCTTGTCGGGCTTCACCCGCCACTGTCCGGTCTTGGACAACAGGAACTCGGCGATACCCACCCAAGCCTTGAGTCCGCTCACGTCCGCCGCCGGCAGCGCCGTGATGCCGGCGCAAGCCGTGATGGGACTGTCCGCTCCTTCAGCGCGCAACGCCGCGCCCGCATGCGCTGCCAGTTCCACCAGTTCCTGGCGCGAATCCAGCGGCAAGGCGGCGCGCAGCTGCGCGAGGTGCCCTTCCACCTCCCGCATCAGCGCCGCTTCGAGGCTCTCCCGGTCGC
>DASUBN010000385.1:0-2285 GCA_035763245.1 Gammaproteobacteria bacterium
CGCTTCACCACCTCGCATCCCCTTGAGTTCTCCGATCGGTTGATCGAGGTCTTCGGTTCCACGCCCAAGCTCGCCAACTACCTGCACTTGCCGGTGCAGAGCGGCTCTGACCGGGTGCTCGCCGCCATGAAGCGCGGCCACACCGCCCTGGAATACAAGGCCAAGATCCGCCGGCTGCGCGAGCTCCGTCCCGACATCAGCCTGTCTTCGGACTTCATCGTGGGGTTCCCAGGCGAGACCGAGCGAGATTACGGGGAGACCTTGAAGCTCATTGATGACGTGCGCTTCGATCAGGCGTTTAGCTTCATCTATAGTCGCCGCCCCGGCACCCCGGCGGCGGGTTACCACGACGACGTCGGTCATAATGAGAAGGTGCGCCGCCTCGAGGCCCTGCAGGCGCGCATCCATGCCCACGGCCAGGCCTACATGCGTGCGCAGGTCGGCACCCGCCAGCGGGTGCTGGTGGAGAAGCTCTCGGAGCGCGATCCCCATGAGGTCGCTGGCAAGACCGAATGCAACCGCTGGGTGAACTTCCCCGGGGATGCGCGTCTCATCGGCCAGTTCGTGCCGGTAGATATCACCCACGCGATGATGAACAGCTACCGCGGGCGCCTCTCGGCCGCGCGCGACGCAGCCTGAGCATGTCTGGCACCGATCAATCCGCTTCCACGGATTTCGTGCTCGAACCGGCAGACAACGCCCGGCTCGCCAACCTCTGCGGCCAGTTCGACGAGCATCTGCGTCACCTCGAGCAGCGCCTGGGGGTCGAGATCAACAACAACGGCAACCGCTTCCGGGTGATCGGTGCCCCCGGGATGACGGATGCAGCAGCGCGGGTTCTGAAGGAGCTCTACGCCACCGCCGCCAAGGAGCGCATCAGCCGCGAGACGGTGCACGTGAGCCTGCAGCAGGCCGACCTCGCGGCGCCGGTGGTGCGCGAGGACGGCGACACCGAGGTCGCCATCGACACCAAGCAGGGCCGCATACGCGGCCGCGGCCCCAACCAGCGCCGCTACCTGCAGAACATCTCCGGCCACGACCTCAACTTCGGCATCGGCCCCGCCGGTACCGGCAAGACCTACCTCGCGGTGGCGAGCGCCGTGACCGCCCTCAACCGCGACGAGGTGCGCCGCCTGGTACTGGTGCGCCCGGCGGTGGAGGCGGGGGAACGCCTGGGGTTCCTGCCCGGGGACCTTGCTCAGAAGGTGGACCCTTATCTCCGCCCCATCTACGACGCTCTCTACGAGATGCTGGGTTTCGAGCGCGTCACCCGCCTCATGGAGCGCGGTGTCATCGAGGTGGCACCGCTGGCCTTCATGCGCGGCCGTACCTTGAATGAGGCTTTCATCATCCTGGATGAGGCCCAGAACACCACCATCGAGCAGATGAAGATGTTCCTGACCCGCATCGGCTTCGGCTCCTGCACGGTGGTGACAGGCGACATCACCCAGGTGGACCTGCCGCGGGTGCAGCGCTCCGGCCTGCGCGATGCCGTGGAGCTGTTGCGCGACATGCCCGGCGTGAGCTTCACTTTCTTCACTGCCGCCGACGTGGTGCGCCATCCCCTGGTGCAGCGTATCGTCACTGCCTACGAGCGGCGCGATGGGGAATAGCGTCCGGCTCGACTTGAGCCTGGAGGACGCGAGCGGCGCACCGGGGGTGCCGCCGGAGGCCGCGTTCCGCCAGTGGGCCGAGGCCGCGCTGTCCGGGCGCCGCGCCGAGGCCGAGCTCGCCATCCGCGTGGTGGATGAGGCGGAGAGCGCGGAACTAAATTCCCATTACCGCGGCAAGACGGGCCCCACCAACGTGCTTTCGTTCATGGCTGAGCTGCCAGCCGGTGTGCCGCTGCCGGTCCTGGGGGACCTCGTCATCTGCGCGCCGGTGGTGGCCCGGGAGGCCCGGGAACAGGGCAAGTCCGCCGAGGCCCACTGGGCACATCTCGTGGTGCACGGTTGCCTGCATCTTCTGGGTTACGACCATGAAGCGGAGGCGGAAGCCGAAGCTATGGAGTCCGTGGAGCGGCAGATCCTGGCCGGTCTCGGGCTGCCCGACCCTTATCTGGCCCGCTGAAGGCCCGCGCTTTTACTGGACCTCCCCCAACCGGTAAACTGCCGGTCCGACAATCCTTTATGGCTCATTGATGCCCAACGATCCGCACAGTAGCCGCGGCCCTGGTCTGCGCGCCTGGTTCGAGCGACTCAGCCAGGCCTTGAGCGGCGAGCCCCGGGACCGGGAAGAACTCCTCGAACTCCTCAGCGATGCCCACGAGCGCAACCTCTTCGATG
>DASUBN010000386.1:0-3787 GCA_035763245.1 Gammaproteobacteria bacterium
GCGGGGTAAGCTGCTGTATGTGACCTGCTCCGTATTCCAGCGGGAGAACCTCCGGCAGTTGGAGGCTTTCCTCGCCGGGCACGGCGACGCAGAGGCCCTGCCAATCGCCGCCGACTGGGGCGTGGTGGCGGGACCGGGGCGGCAGGTGCTCACCGGCGAAGACGGGATGGATGGCTTCTACTATGCGTGTCTGCACAAGCGCGTCTGACGCGCCGCCGGAGCCCTGAAGATGCGTCCGCGTCTGTTGCTGCTGGGGGCCGGGCTTGCGCTCGCCTGCTTCACCGGCACCGTCAGCGCCGACGCTCCAGGCGGCTTCGTGATCCGTACCGCCTACACCGAACTCGTGGGCGGCGTGTACTACCTCAACGCCGACGTGGACCTGAGCCTCTCCGACGATGCGGTGAACGCGCTGGAGAACGGCTTGCCCCTCACGGTGAACCTGCAGATCGAGATCATCAAGCACCGCAGTTTCTGGTGGAACAGCAAGGTCGCCGAACTCACCCAGAGCTACCAGATCAGTTTCCACGCGCTCACTCGCCGCTTCATCATCGTCAACCTGAACAGCGGCGACCAGCAGAGCTTCGCGAACTACCGCGATGCGATCACAAACCTCGGGCAGGTGAGCGACCTGCCGATCATCGACGCCAAGCTCATCGAGCCCGATACGCGCTACAACGTGCGCATGCGCGCGGTACTGGATGTGAAGAGCATGCCCGGTCCGCTGCAGCTCATCGCCTCCATCTTCAAGGGCTGGGACCTCTCCAGCGACTGGTACCAGTGGGAGCTGGCGTCGTGAAGCGCTACGCCATGCCGCTCCTCATCGCCGCCGGCATGCTCATCATGCTGGGTTCGCTCCTGACCCTGGCGAAGAGCACGTCGAACTCCGCCAACTTCGAGAGTCTGCACGTGTGGTTGGTGCTACTGAACGCAGTGGCGGCCGGGGTGCTGTTTTGCGTCATCGGCTACAACCTGGTCCGGCTTTTCATCCAGTACCAGCGCAACGCCGTGGGCTCGCGGCTCACCTGGCGTCTGGTGCGCACCTTCGGCCTGCTCACCATCGTACCGGTGGTGCTGGTGTACTACTTCTCCTACCAGTTCATAAGCCGCGGCATCGACAGCTGGTTCGACGTGCGGGTGGAGAGCGCGCTCTCGGACGCCATGGAACTCTCGCGCACCGCCCTCGACATGCGGGTGCGGGACCTGCTGGTGCGTACCGAACGCATGGCCAAGACCCTCGGTGCGGCCGACGTGCGCAGTGCCGGCTACCAGCTGGATGCCCTGCGCCGCGTGAACGGCGCGAGCGAGCTCACGCTCTTCGGCGGCTTTAACAACCGTATCCTGGCTACGAGCTCCGCTCAGCCGGGCGAGCTGGTCCCTGACCTGCCGGGACCGGAGGTACTCTTGCAGGTGCGCTCCGGCAACGAGTACGTGGGCCTCGATCCTGTGGGCCAGGGCGGGCTGCACATCCGCGCCGTGGTGCCGGTGGCCACGAGTGGCGCCCTGTGGAGCCAGATCAGTCTGCAGGCGCTCTATCCCGTGGCCGGCGAGCAGAGCAGCCTCGCGGACCAGGTGCAGGAGGCCTATTCACACTACCGTGAGCTTACGGTGCTGCGCGGCCCGCTAAAGCTGATGTTCAACCTCACGCTGCTTTTGGTGCTGCTGCTCTCGGTGCTCATGGCAGTTTGGGGAGCGTTCGTGGCGGCCCGCACTCTGGTGCAGCCTATCCAGGACCTGGTGGAGGGTACCCGTGCCGTGGCGCGCGGCGACTTCACCACACGCCTGCCGTTGCCGTCACGGGACGAAGTCGGGTTCCTGGTGTCCTCCTTCAACGAGATGACCCAACGCCTGGCGGAGGCGCGCGAGGCGGCGCGCAAGAGCCGCGAGCAGGTGGAGAACGAGCGCAGCTATTTGGGGGCAGTGCTCTCGCGTCTGTCCTCCGGGGTGATCTCCTTCAACGCCGCGCTGGTGCTCAAGACCGCCAATCCCACCGCCAGCGCCATCCTACAGGCGGACTTGCAACATTACCTCGGTCGCTCGCTGGTGGCGCTGGCCGCCGAGGAGTCCGTGCTCGGCCAGTTCGTGGCTGCCTGCCGCAAGCACCTGGACGCCGAGGAGCGGGAGTGGCGTGAGGAAATGGTGCTGCAGGGTCCCGCTGGCCGTCGCGTGCTCATGGTGAGCTGTGCCACGCTGCCTTCCACGGGCGAGGTACCTCCGGGGCGGGTGGTGGTATTCGATGACCTGACCCAGCTCATCGACGCCCAGCGCGAGGCTGCCTGGGGTGAGGTAGCGCGCCGCTTGGCACATGAGATCAAGAACCCGCTCACACCCATCCAACTCGCCGCCGAGCGCGTGCGGCGCCGTTACCTAGGCGAGCTCAAAGGGGAAGATGCGGATGTGCTGGACCGCGCCACCCACACCATCGTGCAGCAGGTGGAGGCCATGAAGTCCATGGTCAACGCCTTCAGCGAGTACGCTCGCGCTCCGGCGCTGGTGATCGCCGCCTTCGATCTGAACGCCCTAGTGCGCGAGGTGGCGGATCTGTACCGCACTCGCGAGACCGGCATGCAGGTGGAGACCGAGCTGGATCCCTCCCTGCCGCCGGTGCACGCGGATTCCGGCCGGGTGCGGCAAATCCTCCATAACCTGCTGAAGAACGCCCATGAAGCCCTGGAAGGCCGTAAGGACGGCCGGGTGCGCATCTCCACCCATTACTGCCGCCGCGAGGACGAGGAGACAGCTGAGCTCCTGGTGGAGGACAATGGGCCGGGCTTCAGCACCGACATCCTGGGCAAAGCTTTCGAGCCCTATGTGACCAGCAAGCAGAAGGGTACGGGCCTGGGGTTGGCCATCGTGAAGAAGCTGGCCGAGGAACACGGTGGCAGTATCCGCGTGCAGAACCGCGCCGAAGGGGGCGCGCAGGTCGTGATCCGGTTGCCCGTGAACGAGGATGCCCGCAGCAGCGCCTTGCTGCAGGGCGTCAAGCGCCGCAGCGGCGGCAGGAGGGAGGGCGCATGAGGTCTTCGCAGATCCTGGTGGTGGACGACGAGGCCGACATCCGTGGCATGGTGCAGGAGATCCTCACCGAAGAGGGCTACGAGGTCCGTGTCGCCGGCAACGCCGCCGAAGCCCGCGCCGCCCGCGCCCAGGGCGACCCCGACCTCATGCTGCTGGACATCTGGATGCCGGACATGGATGGCATCAGTCTGTTGCGCGAGTGGACCCGCGACGGCGCGCTCGCTTTCCCGGTGGTGATGATGTCGGGTCACGGCACGGTCGAGACCGCGGTGGAAGCCACGCGTCTCGGTGCCGTGGATTTCGTGGAAAAGCCGCTGTCCCTGGCCAAGCTCCTGCGCACCGTAGAGACCGCGGTGGAGACAGGCCGCCAGACCCGCGCCCAGCACGGCCTGCGCGGCAAGCCCTTGCTCGAACCCGTTGGAAAGAGCCGCTTGATGCAGACCCTGCGCGACCAGCTCCGGCGCCTGGCGCCGCACGAGGCCTCGGTGATGCTGGTGGGCGAGGCTGGCAGCGGCCGCGAGACCCTCGCTCGTTACCTGCATGCCTTGAGCTCCCGCTCCGCGGGGCCTTTCGTGAACGTATCGCTGGCGGGCCTGGGTCTGCGCGACGTACTGGAATCCCTCTGCGGCCGCGACGGTACCGAATCCACCGGCTGTTTTGAGCAGGCCCGGGGCGGGACCCTGTTCCTGAGCGATCTCTCTGACATGCCTCCGGATGTGCAGGCGGCGCTGCTGGGCGTGCTGGAGCAAGGTGCCTATACCCGCGTTGGCAG
>DASUBN010000387.1:0-2698 GCA_035763245.1 Gammaproteobacteria bacterium
GGATCTGGGCTGGTACTGCGGTGCACGCCAATCCCGAGCGTGGGGAAGGCGACTCTTGGCCCGGGATGTAGGAGCCCGGCCAGAGGCCACGAGGAAAGGCTGCGGCGTACTCGTGGCGATGCCGCCGGGGAACAACTGGACACCGCCCCCGTCAAGCGGCGAATGGTGAACATGGGAATTGTCTCGATTCCGCCCGTGGGGTTGCGCAGCCAGCGCGCCAGCGGGCAGGCCCGCTGTCGGCTGAGGGGATCGGGGCGAGGCGGAGCCGCCGTAGTAGTCCGAGGTCGGGAAAGCCGGCCACATGGCAAAGGGCGGCAGCGAGTCAGCAGCCGAAGAGCTGGAATGCCAGGAGGTCGCCGGTGAATACCGACGCGCCGCCGCCGGCGCCATTCCTCGCAAGGGAGGACGCGGAGGCGCGGGTACTGGAGATCCAGACCAAGCTGCACCGTTGGGCGGGCCAAGACCCAGCCCGCGTGTTCGATGATCTGTTCAACCTCGTGGCGGACCCGGCGTTCTTGCTGGTGGCGTGGTACCGGGTCCGGGAAAACAAAGGCGCCCGAACGGCCGGCGTGGACGGGACGACCCCCCACGGCATCGAGGCCAGCGCCGGCGGGGTCGACGGGTTCCTGGCGGACCGGCGGACGGTGGTCAAGACCGGAGGCTTTCGCCCGTTGCCCGTGCGGGAGCGGATGATCCCCAAGTCCGGCGGCAAGCTGCGCCGGCTGGGCATCCCGACCGTGACCGACCGCGTGGTGCAGGCGTCGTTGAAGCTGGTGCTCGAGCCGATCTGGGAAGCGGACTTCCACCCGTGCAGCTATGGGTTCCGCCCCAGGCGCCGGGCTCAGGACGCGATCGAAGAGATCCGGATGCTCGCCGGCAAGACCTACGAGTGGGTCTTGGAGGGCGACATCGCGGCCTGTTTCGACTCCATCTCGCACCCGGCGCTGATGGCCCGGATGCGACGGCGGATCGGCGACCGGCGCGTGCTGGGGTTGGTGAAGGCGTTCCTCAAGGCGGGCGTGCTCAGTGAAGCAGGCGCCAACCGCGAGACGATTACTGGCACTCCCCAGGGCGGCATTCTCTCGCCGCTGCTGGCCAACATCGCCCTGTCGGTCCTCGACGAGCACTTCGCCGAGGTCTGGCGGCGGCACAGCGCCACCAAGTCCATCCGGGAGCGCCGCCGACGACGAGGCCTGGCGAACTACCGGCTGGTCCGGTATGCCGACGACTTCGTCGTCATGGTCAGCGGCACGCGGCAACAGGCCGAACATCTGGGGGACGAGGTGGCGGCGGTCCTTGCCACGGTCGGGTTGAAGCTTGCGCCCGACAAGACCAGGACCGTGCACATCGACGAGGGCTTCGACTTTCTGGGGTTCCACATCCAGCGGCACCGCCAGCAAGGAAGCAACCGCAGATTCGTCTACACCTATCCATCCCGCAAGGCGCTGGACGCCATCAAGCGGAAGGTGAAGGCGATCAGCAGGCAGAACATTGGCGCGCCCCTGAGCGCACTGCTGCGGCAACTGGCCGTGGTGATGCGGGGATGGGCCATGTACTTCCGGCACGGGGCGTCGAAGAAGACGTTCGCCTACCTCGGGGCCTATGCGTGGCACCGGGTCAGGGCGTGGATTCGACACAAGCACCCCAAGCGAAGCTGGAAATGGCTGCGCCGCCACTACGACGGCAACGGCCGTTGGGCACATGAAGGGATCGTGCTGTACGACCCCGGCGGCGTACCGATCGTGCGGTACCGGTACCGGGGTGCGAGCATCCCAAGCCCATGGGCGCAGCCGACAACGCCATGACCCAGAACGGGACTCGTGGAGAGCCGGGTGCGGGGCCAACCCGCATGCCCGGTTCGGCGGGCGGGCCGGAGAAACCCACCGGTGGCAACACCGGCAGGGCGCTCCGGTCCGACCCAACGAACCGCGGGACAACCTCGCGGACCGTGGGATGGGAGCGAAGCGGTGGTGGCGAGTTCTCATGGCGGTAGTCTGCCTGCTCTCGGCTCGCTCACAGCAGATGCAACAGAGCCTGCGACCCCCCTTGCCCGAGCGATCTAGCTGGTCGACCCTGTATATGGGTGCCTCCGCGGGGGCGGTGCGCAGCCGGCGAGGGTTTCCGGTGCTGCGAGAGGAGCCACCGATGGCTGAGAAGTGCGTGACCTGTGGCCTGATGTTCAGAACGAGCAACGAACTCGACTGGCACATCCGCGAGGAGCACGTGAAGCGCCCGGCGCCGCCAGGCGTGGACCGTGAGCGCAAGCCAGGCGCGGGTGGTGCGCGTGAGCCAGCCGCCACCGAGCCTGAGCCAGCCGCCACCGCTGAGCCTGAGTCGGCCGCCGGTGAGCGTGAGTCGGCCGCGACCGACGATGAGTCTCCTGGCCGCCCGCGGTGGTTGAGCGCTGCTCGGAAGCTGTTGGGACGGCGGCGGCCAGAATCCCCGTCAGGGCAGGGTCGCGGATAGGCCTGATATCCAGGCCGTGCCGATGGTGTACCCAAACGGATCAGGCAGAGTTTGCCGAGCTCGGTATCCAGATGCGGCGGTTCGAGCAGGCGAGATCGCGGAGCGGCCGGACTGGTGTCTCGACCAGTACGACGGCCGACAGGCGGGCGATGCCCTGTACAGCCTCGGCGAGCTCGAGCTGAGCGAGCTTTGGATCCGTCGTCCAGGCCTGGTTGACCAGATGCCCGCTGCG
>DASUBN010000388.1:0-2751 GCA_035763245.1 Gammaproteobacteria bacterium
GAAGCGGTGCATGGTGCCCGTGGCGAGATCCCAGGCCAGCACACCACGGCACTCCTCGCCTTCCATGAGCAGGTCGATGGCGAAATACTCGATGAAGAACTCAGCCTGGTGCTTCAAGCTCTGCTGGTAGAGCGTGTGCAACATGGCGTGGCCGGTGCGATCGGCCGCGGCGCAGGTGCGCTGGGCGGTACCCTCACCGTAGCGGGTGGTCATGCCGCCGAAGGGGCGCTGGTAGATCTTGCCCTCCTCGGTGCGGGAGAACGGCACGCCGTAATGCTCGAGCTCGATGACCGCCTGCGGCGCTTCCTTGCACATGTACTCGATGGCGTCCTGGTCGCCGAGCCAGTCGGAGCCCTTGACGGTGTCATACATGTGCCAGCGCCAGTCGTCTTCGCCCATGTTGCCGAGCGCGGCGCTGATGCCGCCCTGGGCCGCCACGGTGTGGCTGCGGGTGGGGAACACCTTGGTGATGCAGGCGGTGGAGAGCCCCGCCTCCGCCAGGCCGAAGGTGGCACGCAGGCCGGCGCCGCCGGCGCCCACCACCACCACGTCGTAGATGTGATCGACAGTCTTGTAGGCTTGGCTCACGGTCAGGCTCCGAAGGCGATGCGCAGCGCGGTGAAGACGCCCGCGGCGGCGAGCAGGATGCAGGCGAACTTGATGACGAGCAGCGTGGCGAGCTTGAGCCACTCGCGCTCCACGTAGTCCTCCACCACCACCTGCACGCCGAGGTAGGCGTGATAGAAGACGGCGGCGAGGAACAGGCTCAGGAGCACGGCGGTGCTCGGCATGTGCAGCCAGGAGACCACCACTCCGTAGTCGGCACGCACGAGCCCGAGCACCGAGACCGCGAACCAGAGGCTCAAGGGGATGAGCGCCACGGCGGAGACCCGCTGGGCCCACCAGTGGCCGGTGCCGGACTTGGCGGACCCGAGACCCCGGGCGGTGGCGAGGGGATTGCGCAGACTCATGCCATGCCTCCCGAGCCATAGGCCAGCCAGAGAGCGGCCGCGGTCAGGACCGCAGCCACTATCCACACGGTGTAACCCGTGATGTAGAGGGGCTTGATCTCGAAGCCCCAGCCCGCGTCCCAGGCCAGGTGCCGGATGCCGTTGCAGAGGTGGTAGAAGAGCGAGAAAGTCCAGCCCCAGAGCAGGAACTGTCCGAACCAAGTGCCGAAGAACCACTGGGCCTGGGCGTAGTCATCCGGTCCCATGCCGGCCGCCACCAGCCAGTACACCAGCGCCAGGGTGCCCACCGCCAGCGCCAACCCGGCGAGGCGGTGCAGGATGGACATGGTCATGGTGATCTGCCAGCGGTAGACGCCGAGATGCGGCGATACGGGTCTGTTTGCAGTGGTCATGCTTCACCTCATCCACGCGGCCCACGAGCCTCGGGGCGCGCAGATCAAAAGTCTATGCAGCGGCCGTTCTTCTCCCAATCGCCGTAGCGAGTGGGCTCCGGACCCTTGGGGCCGTTGATCTCTTTGGGTCGCGGGAGCGGTATAGGCTGCGGGCCGGTGGCGCGCGCCTGCGGCTCCGGTGCAGCGGGTTTTTTCTTGGTATCCGGCTGGGACATGGGATGCCTTTGTCTACCCTCGGTATTTTACACCCAAAGCCCCACCCGCCCGGAACCCTTGACGCAGCCGGTAGAATAAGCGGCGAGGAACACCGTCTCCCATGCACGCGCATCCCACCACCCACTTCACGGACTTGTCTCAGGAAGCGCTCATCCGCGTGAGCGGCCCCGACGCCGTCACCTTCCTGCAGGGCCAGCTCAGCACCGACATCGAGCAACTCACGCCCGATTCGAGCCAATTGAGCTCCTGGAGCAACGCCAAGGGCCGCGTGGTGACCCTCTTGCGCCTGTTCCGTCACGGCGACGACATCTACCTGTCATTACCTTCGGGTCTATTGCCGATGGTATTGAAGAAGCTCGGCATGTACGTGCTGCGCTCGAAGGTGACACTTACGGATGCCAGCATGGGTCTCGCCGGAGTCGGGCTCTGGGGCGAAGGTGCCCCTGCTCTCCTCGAACAAACCGGCATCGCGGCGCCGCCGCAGACCAACGATGTGAGCCACACGGCCGGCGTGACGGTCATCCGCCTTCACGGCGAAACACCCCGGTATGCGCTCTATGGCGCGCCCGATGCGATATCCGCGCTTCGGGCAAGGCTCGAGCCAAACGCGGCGGCAGCCGGGTACGAAGCCTGGGCCCTGGCCAAGATCCTGGCGGGTGAACCCACGGTCAATCCGGAGACCACGGAGCACTTCGTGGCGCAGATGCTGGATCTCGACCAGCTCGGCGGCATCGACTTCAAGAAGGGCTGCTACATCGGCCAGGAAGTCATCGCCCGGGCCCATTACCGGGGCGGTGTGAAACGCCACCTGGTGCGGGCCACGAGCCGCAGCACCGTGCCCCTGCGACCCGGCGCCGACATCCATGCGGCGGATCAGGAATCCCCCGTGGCGGAAGTGGTGGACGCACGGCTTGATGCCTCGAACACCTGGCAGATACTCATGGTGCTACAGGACGATGCCCGTGAAGCCCGGTTGGTACACGCCTTCAGCGGCGCGGCGGTGACGCTGGCCTGAGCGTGCACGCCGGTGTCAGCCAAACAGCGCGGCTCCGCGCTTCGACAATAACCCCTTCCCGTAAATAAAGAATCATCAGCCTTCGTGCCAGCCTCCCCTTGCGTTATGAGGGCGGTAATCAAAACACAACCGTGATTGCTTGCCTACCCTCCCCCCA
>DASUBN010000389.1:0-2694 GCA_035763245.1 Gammaproteobacteria bacterium
CCTCGACGCTGATGTGGGCGCCGAGCTGGGCGAACATGCGCGAGCCTCCCATGCGCCAGGCATGCTCGCTGATCACCGCGGTGTCGTCCAGGTGGATGACGCCGTCCTTCAGGGCGTGGAACACCACGTAGGCCGTCATCAGCTTGGTGAGGCTGGCGGGTTCGCGGTGCTGGTCCGGGTTGTAGGCCGCGATCACCTGGCCGCTGTTGGCGTCCATGAGCACATAGCTCCGGGCATCGAACTGCGGCGGAGCGGGGATCGGTATCGCGCGGGCGGTGACGGCGACGGACAGGAGCAGGAAGGCGAGCAGGCTCTGGACTCTCAACGGACACCTCGGCGGACGGGAAAGGCTGGCAGGCGCGGGAATTTTACCCCGTTTGCGCGGACCCGTGCAGGGCGGCTCAGGGGATGACTATTTGCGCGTCGGGATAGCCCAAGGCCGCGAGCCGCGCGCTTAGACTGTCCACTCCATCCACGCCCGCCACCGGGCCGATGCGGACCTTGTACAGGGTGCGACCGTTCTCTTTTGCCGGCAAGACGAAGGTCTTCTGCACGCCGTTGACCGCGAGCTTCTGCAGCACCGCGTCGGCGTTGGCGTATTCGGCATAGGCGCCTACCTGCAGGAAGATCTTCGGGTTCAGGTCCCTGGCTGCGACCGGTGTGGGCGCGTTGGCCGCCGCCACCACCGTGGCCACTGAAGGTGAGGGCGCCGGGGTCTCGGGGGCCGGTGCGGCACCCGCTTCGCCCGCCGTCACCGCCTGTACGTCCACGAGCGCGGTGCCGGTGCCCAGCATCTCCAACCTCGATGCGGCGGCATAGGAGAGGTCGATGAGCCGGTTGTCCACGAAGGGACCACGGTCGTTGATCTTCACCACCACGCTCTTGCCGTTCTGAAGGTTGGTCACCCGGGCATAGCAGGGGATGGGCACGACCTTGTTGGCGGCGGTCATGGCGTACATGTCGTAGGTCTCGCCGTCGGAAGTTCGGCCGCCGTGGAACTGGCTGCCGTACCAGGAAGCGATGCCGCGATCGTGATAGCCCTTGCAGGAGGGAACGAGGTCGTAGGTCTTGCCCAGCACCGTGTAACGCGCAGGATTGCCGTAGCGGCTCGGGGTCTCGTCGCCGGGTACGGCGTCCGGCACCCGCGACACGTCCACGGGATGCTCCGGGCCATGGTCGCCGGAGACGCCGCCGGGAGCGGTGGGGAAGGGCGCGCAGGCGTCGAGGACGACGCCGAGCGCGAACAGGGCACCGAGAGGCAGTCCCCTACGGCCCATAGCGGTTCTCGGCGGCCCGTCGTTCGGCGATGGCGTCCGCCAACTGCACCACCGCCATAGCGTAGAGCGGGCTCTTGTTGTACTGGGTGATGACCCGGAAGTTGTGCAGGCCGACCCAGTAATGGGTCTCGTCTTCACCCTGCAGGGCCACCAGCACCGCCTCGGCGTCGTCGGGGATGCCTGCGCTCAGCACCACGTGGGCGTGGCGCAGCGCGCCCACGGTGGTGGGAGTGAGGGGCGCGGGCGGATCCGCGTCCTTCATTAGCGCGGCGGGTACGGCGATGAGGCCGTTCGGCTGCCAACCGTGCAGTTGGAAATAGTTGGCCACGCTGCCGATGATGTCGGCCCAGTCGTTCCAGATGTCGCGCTTGCCGTCGGCGTCGAAGTCCACGGCGTAGAGCCGGAAGCTGTCCGGCATGAACTGGGGCGCCCCCATGGCCCCGGCGTAGGAGCCTATGGGCTGGAGCGGGTCCAGGGACTGCTCATGGCACATGATCAGGAACTGCTCCAACTCCCCCTGGAAGAAGGCAGCCCGGGGTGGGTAGTCGAAACCCAGGGTGGTCAGGGCGTCGATTACCGGATAACCGCCGTGTTGCCGGCCGTAGTAGCTCTCCACCCCCACGATGGCGACGACGATCCTCGCCGGCACGCCATACACCGCTTCGGCCCTGGTGAGAGCGTCGTTCTCCCGCTCCCAGAAGGCGACGCCGCCGTCGATTCGGCCGTCGTTCACGAACAGGGGCTCGTATTGGTACCAGGGTTTGGCCTCGTAGGGCCGGGTGATCGCATCGATGACCGCCTGGCGCCGCTTCGCGCCGTCCAGAGCGCGCTTCACCCAGGCGCTATCCAGGCCGTCGCGCTTGACCACATCCGCGGCGAACTGCCGCACGTCCGCGCGCGCCCCGAAGCCGGCGGCCTCGGGCGGCGCCGCCACGGGTCTCTCGCGCTTCTGGAGGGGCTGATGGGCGCAGGCTGCCAGGAGCAGCAGCGATGGGACGGCGAGGAGAAGAAGTCGCGCGTTCAGGATGCCACCAGCTTGCGATGCGAATGGATGCTCATGAGGATACCGAATCCCGCCATGAGGGTCACCATGGACGTGCCGCCGTAGCTGATGAGCGGCAAGGGTACGCCCACCACCGGCACGATGCCGGAGACCATGCCGCTGTTGATGAATACATAAGTGAAGAAGGCCATGCTCAGGCTGCCGGCGGTGAGTCGCGAGAAGGTGTCCTGCGCGCGCATGGCGATGAACAGCGAGCGAGCCACGATGAAGCCGTATAGGCCGATGAGCGCGAGGGTGCCGATGAAACCGAACTCCTCTCCCACCACGGCGAAGATGAAGTCGGTCGAGCTCTCCGGCAGGAAGTCGAGTTGCGACTGGGTTCCCTGCAGCCAGCCTTTGCCGAAAACGCCGCCG
>DASUBN010000390.1:0-2455 GCA_035763245.1 Gammaproteobacteria bacterium
GTCGCCACCTGCACCAGGCAGAGCTCCGGATAATAGGTGCGTTCGCGCATGAACTCCGTGTCCACGGCGATCCACGGTTTATCCCTGAGCAGCGAGCAAAGCTCCGCGAGTCCGGTTGGCGTATCTATATATCGGTAGTCGGCGGACATGGATGCTCGAGAAGAGGCGGGTGCGCGGTATGATGGCGACACCATAGCAAGGTTACTCCTCCAGTGAAAGCCATAGTAATTGCCAGCTGGGACATATTCCTACTGCGCCGGGGGCCGGAACGCTTCTCGTCATCCTGGCTGCTCGTTGCGCTGATGGCATCGGTCTACTTCCTCACCGATCTGCCGTCCCTGTTGACTCAGGGCGGCTTGATCGAGTCCTCGCTGCAAGGCCTGGTAGACATGGCATCGTGGCTGGTGTTCTTCGCAGTACTGTTCATCTCCAAATCCATGATGTCCAGGTTCAATCAGGCCGCCAGCGCCTGGTTAGGCGCCGCGATCATCATCAATCTGCTGGAAATCCCAGTGGCTTATGGTTATAGCGTGCTGCACGGCGGACCGTGGGAGGCGTATTTCGCCATCCCTTTCCTGGCGCTTGCCGCCTGGAGCGTGATGGTCTTGGGCTACGTGCTGCATCGCGCCCTGGAGACAGGCTTGTTGCTCAGCCTTACCATCGCCATGGTCTGCGTGGTGGCAAACATCATGTTGCTGCAATACTTGTTCCCCGCCAGCTGACATGCGCGTCCATATATTGGGGATCTGCGGGACGTTCATGGGCGGTATCGCCGCCCTGGTCAAGTCCCTGGGCCACGAGGTCGCCGGCTCCGATACGGGTGTCTATCCACCCATGAGCATCCAGCTCGAGGCCCTGGGCATAGAACTGCATGAGGGTTACACGCCGGAGTGCCTGGAGCCAGCCCCCGATGTGGTCGTGGTGGGCAACGCCCTCAGTCGCGGCAACCCAGCGGTGGAAGCCATGCTCGCCCGCGGGCTCGCGTATCAATCGGGACCGCAATGGCTCTACGAGAACCTGCTCAAGGACCGGCATGTGATCGCCGTCGCCGGCACCCATGGCAAGACCACCACCACTTCCATGATCGCCTGGATCCTGGAGCAGGCGGGCTTGCAGCCCGGTTTCCTCATCGGCGGCGTGGCGCCTGACTTCGGCGTCTCGGCACGTCTGGGTGCGGGCAGGTATTTCGTGGTGGAAGCGGATGAATACGACACTGCCTTCTTCGACAAGGGCTCCAAGTTCCTGCACTACCGGCCGCGCACCGCGGTGCTCAACAACCTGGAATACGACCACGCGGACATCTTCCCCGACCTCGCCAGCATCGAGAGCCAATTCCATTACCTGGTGCGCAGCATCCCGGGCAATGGCCTCATCGTGGTGAACGGCGGCGACAAGAACCTCGCCCGGGTGCTGGAGCGGGGCTGTTGGACGCCGCGGCAGACTTTCGGCGCCGGGGGTGCCGACTGGCAGGCGGCGGAGATGGCGGCTGACGGGAGCCGCTTCAAGGTCCTGCAGGGTGGCAAGCCCGTGGCCGAGGTGCGCTGGCGGCTATTGGGCAAGCACAACGTGGAGAATGCCCTTGCGGCCATGGCCGCTGCAGCCCACGTCGGCGTGACGCCGCTCATGGCGGCGGAGGCTCTCGGATGTTTCCGGGGCGTGAAACGGCGTCTGGAGATTCGAGCGGAGGTGGACGGGGTCACGGTCTACGACGATTTCGCCCACCATCCCACCGCCGTGTCGGCCACGCTTGCGGCCCTGCGCGGCCGGGTGGGCAAGGCGCGCATCCTCGCGGTCATGGAGCCGCGCTCGGCGACCATGAAGCTCGGGGTACACAAGGATTCCCTGGCAGCCTCGCTCGAGGGGGCAGACCGGGTGTTCGTCTACCAGGCCCCCAACATCGGCTGGGATGTGGCTGGTGCCATGCGCCCCCTGGGCCTGCGCGCCAGCGTGCTGAGGGACCTGGACGGTCTCGCCGACGCGGTGATGGGCGAGCTCCAACGCGGCGATCACGTGGTCATCATGAGCAATGGCGGCTTCGGCGGCTTCCACGAGAAGCTCATAGACAAGCTGGAGCGCAACGCCGCTCCCAGATGTTGAACGCGTGGAGGAGATACCGCTCTTTCCCTTAAGGACCGTGCTCTACCCCGGGGGACCCTTGTCCCTGCGCATCTTCGAGACCCGCTATGTGGACATGGTGAGCCGCTGCCTCAAGGAGGAACGGGGCTTCGGGGTCTGCCTCATCAAGGAAGGCGGCGAGACGGGGCCCGCCGAAGTGCACCACACAGGGACCGTGGCCCGCATCCGGGACTGGAGCCAGGGCCAGGACGGCCTCCTCTATATCCTCGCCCGGGGCGAGAGGCGCTTCCACCTCCATAGCAAGCGCGTGCAGGCGGACGGGCTCAACCTCGGCGAGGTTGAATGGCTGCCCGAGGAGCCCGCGGCGGCGATGCCGGAG
>DASUBN010000391.1:0-3582 GCA_035763245.1 Gammaproteobacteria bacterium
TTAGATCCACGTTTTCCTGGCCGTTGTTACCGTTGTTCACTTGGCTGTTGAGGGCGGAGCCCGCTGAGGTCAGGTTCTGCAGCACGTCGCCGATGCTGGCGAAGCCGGAGGCCTTGATCTCCTGCGCCGTCACCACGGTGATCGGCTGGGCGGTCTCGACGCTGGTGCGCTTGATGCGCGTGCCCGTCACCTCGATCTTGCCCAGCTGGGCGGTGCTCTGGTCGGTGCTGGCCGTGGTGGCGGCCGCATCCGCGGCGAACACCTGCGGCGTGGCGGCCGCAGCGACCGCGCCGGCGAAGAGCGCACGGCGAATCGCCAGTGGCAATGACTTCTGCTCGATGCTCATGAACGTCTCCTGGTTGGAGCTGTCGTTGTTTCCCGACAGCGTAATTTTCATTGACTCCGCTTCGACTGACCCTTAAGCCGCCGCGTGTAAGCCCGCGTCCTGCCCCAAGTTCCCTAAAGCTCCATGCCTATGTCCGCCTACGCAGAACACGGTGCATGTTGGCAATACACAACAGCGCTTTCTCAGGTGTTCGATTCTCTTCCAATTGCACTGGCGTCTTCCTCGTGCAAAACGAAGTCCATGGATGGAAACGCCGTATTCATGGGTTATAAGAGTCAATCGACTGAAATCCGACGATACTGAGCCGGTTTTATCTCGCGCCTGTTGTGAATCCAACACAGGTTGGACGCACGTGAGGCCGTGCATCCGAGCTGTACGGACGTCAGCTCACGGCGCCGGATGGAGAGGGATGGTTAAAAAGAAGGCCGGGCGAGAGCCGCCCGGCCTTGGGGGATCTTCAGGCGTGGGCAAAATCTGAGCGCATCGGCTCGGGGGCGAAGGTCGGTTCCTGGCCGTTGCGGCCGAAGATCAGGGCCTTCTTCACCCGGGTCTTATAGGTGGTGCCGGATTTGAAGCTCTGGTTGTTGTCCAGCACGATCTCGAAGTCGTTCTTGTCGGCGCGCACCTCGCGCACATGCTCGATGTTGATGATGATGGAGCGGTGGACCCTGAGGAACCGTCCGGAGGGGAGCTTGCGCTCGATCTCCGAGATACGATCACCGGAATGCAGCACCTCGCCCGTGGTCATATGGATGTTGACGTAGTCTCCCTGGGCCTCGATATGCCGCATGGCCGCCATGTTGATGAAGCGGTAGCGGCGTCCGAACTTCACGGGAACCCGGTCTGCGGCGGGCTGCGGAACCGGCTTGCGCTGGCCGCCGTGCAGGTAGTTCATGAGCATATCGAGGTCGATGCGGCCGCCCAGCTGGGAATCCCGGTCCATGTTGCCGCGCAGCTTGACCATGGCAGCCTTGAAACGCCGCTGTTCCAGGGGTTTGAGCAGGTAATCGGTGACGTTGGCCTCGAAGGCCTGCAAGGCGTATCTGTCGGACCTGGCGGTGATGATGGCGTAGGGACGCTTGGTGATGCCCGGGGAGCAGATCACCTGCAGGCCGGTGAGGCCCGGGAGCTCCATCTCGATGAACAACACGTCCGGCCGCAGGAGTTCGATCTTCTCCAAGGCCTCGTTGCCGTCGGCGCACTGGCCGACGACCTCCACGTCGGTCTCCTCGTTGAGGTGGCCCGTCACGAGGTCAACGGCGCTGGTATCGCTGTCCACTATCAAGGCACGGATCATGGCATCTCTCCTGCATCCGGGACTGTGCTCCCTGATCGCCGCTGGATGTTCCGGCGGTACGTGACGGGCTCGCCGTCGCTCAGGTCACTGAGCTTTTTTATAGTCAAAAGTTCATGGGGTGGGGCCGTTAATGTTCTGATTTATGTTTGGTTCATATCTGCACGCTCCTGTGCCTGTCCGCCTACCCTCATGCAGTGTCCGCCAGACACGCATTTAGGACGCCCGCAGGACCGACATCACCGCCTGCATTTCTGAATCAGTTCTGAAAGCCCTTGCAGCACCTCGCTTACAGCCTTGGATGCCCTAACGGGACGCCGGGTTTAGTTGTCATAAAGGATTCCTGCCGCGGCCGCTGTGCGCCCGGACGGATTCGGACGCGACCGCACGCGATCGTACCGAGGACCGCGGTGTGACAGTAGTGTTAAACGTCACCCGGCCGTCCGGACCGGGTGCCCGTTAAAGATGCGCGGGACTCAGGAAAGGTTGCGGCGTTTGCGCTTGAGACGCCGCACGAGGCGGTAGAGCAGATAACCCAGGATGCCCAGCACCAGCAGCACGAGGGCCGCCGTGACTTCCAGGTTGTGCATGGGGTTCATGATCGTGAAGCCGCCGGTCTCGGTATAGAAGCCGTTGAAGCGGGAGAGCGCTGCTGGCAGAGCCAGCACGTCATCTTTGCCGAGAGGCAAGGGATGCTCATTGGGATGGAGGGTGGATTGCCAGTCGAACAGCACACCCCCCTTGTCCTTCTCTATATGGCCGCCGAGCACGTAGCTTACCGGCCGGTCCTTCACGAAGGCCGCTACCCGGGCGGCACTCGCCACGTAGGCCTTGTAGTCGTCCACCAGTAGCCGTCCGGGCAGGAGAAAGTCGCCGGAGAAGAGGATGGCGGTGTTACGGTCGTAATAGACGACATGCGCGACGTTATGCCCCGGAGCGGGCAACACATCCACGATCCGGCCGCCGAGGTCCAGCTCTGCGCTGCCCTCTGGCCAGTGCTTGAAACCGAAGTAGCTTTTGACGCTCGGCAGCTGCGCGGCTACCACCGTTACCCCGGGCAGCCCCTGGAACTGGGGGTCACCGGCCCGATGGTCAAGATGGGTCTGACTGTGCACCACCAGGAGCGGCAGCCGGGAACCCCCCGTCGTGGGAAGAAGACCCAACACGGTCTGGGCCAGAGGCATGAGCTTGGGGTCCGCTACATCGCCGGTGTCGATCAGCAGCGCTTCCTTGTCCCCCACCAGGAGGTACACGAAGGGAGCCTCCCAGGTGGAGCAGAGGTTCTCCCGCAGGATGTAGGTATGGGCGTCGTAAGCCTGCACCTCGAGCGGGGTCTTGACCACCGCCGGGCAGGGGTCCGCGCCTGCATCCCAATGCATGTCGGAGGGATTCGTAGTCTGGACAGCCAGCGCCGCGGGACTCGCGGACATGAGGCCGATTGCCAATGCCAATACGGTGCGGATCGCGGTCATCATGGGGATCTCCTGGATGAAGGGCGCCGGGATGCAGTTCGTTTGCCGGGATCGTCCACACCGGCGTGGGTGCGAGCGAGCTCTATGAACTCCTCCAGGGCGGCGTTGACTCGCCGGCGGTCGCCGGTGCTCATGAGCTCGATGAACAGGCCGTCGAACACCGCGCCGTAGAGCGTGGCGAAACCGGGCGTCTGCTGGACCTTGGGCAGCGCCGGCTGGATGAGTTCTAGCCAGGTCATGGAATTCTGCTTGAGATAGCGACCGTAGACCTTGGGATTCTGGGCGCCTAGGAGCTGCAACTGGTAGAGCAGCCGGTGGTAGTCATAGTTCTCGCCGCTGGTGGCCCAGCCCCAGAAGGCCCGCAGCAGCGGCACCTTGCGCGGCGGCGACTCCTCGGCCAGGAGTGCGCCGAATGAACGCTGCAGCCGCCCGTGCATCTCCGCCAGCACCTCGGCCAGCAACCGCTCCTT
>DASUBN010000392.1:0-3482 GCA_035763245.1 Gammaproteobacteria bacterium
ATGGGCGTCTCCTTCAAGATTGCAGGCTTGCCAATATATGAGCTATCGCTCACAATGTATACTCGCAATCCCGCCGCGAGCCGCCATGCCCAAGAAAGCCCTCACCCACCCGAGGAAGACTGCCTCCCAGGCGCGCTCGCGCCTCACGGTGGACGCCCTGCTCGAGGCCACCGCTCGCATTCTGGTCAAGGAGGGTTATGACCGCGCCAGCACCAACAAGATCGCGGCGCTCGCGGGGGTCAGCATCGGTTCGCTCTACCAGTACTTTCCCAGCAAGGAGGCGCTGGTGGCCGCCGTGGCGGAGCGCCATGCGGAGCGGGCCATGGGGCTCGCGCGCCAGACGTTCGCAAGGGTCGCGACGAGCCCGGTGGAGACCGCCCTCCGCGAGCTTGTCACGCTCTCGGTGGAGGCCCATCGCATCGACCCGGAGCTGCACCGCGTGCTGGCCGAGCAGGTGCCGCGCACCGGGAGGCTCAAGAACGTCGAGGCCCTGACGCGCGAGGCCCAGGGGCTGCTCCGGAGCTATCTCGAAACGCACCGGGACGAACTCGCCATCGAGGACCTGGACATGGCCGCCTTCATCTGCGTCACCACCGTGGAATCCCTCACCCACGATGCGGTGCTGGACCACCCGGAGTTCCTGACCGGGCGCAAGCTCCCGCGCCTGGTGGACGACATCACCCGGCTGGTGGCGCGGTACCTGAGGAAATAGCGTTCGGGGCCAAAAACAGGTACGGCGAGTACGGGTGGTGGCCGACCACGTCTACCCGGCCTGAGCAAAGATCCGCCCGCAGCCTGTCGTTCAATCCGAGTTCCGCCGCCTCTCACGCCAGCCTCACCCATAAAGTGGAGTGGATGCTGCCCGAGTGCCGGCCAAATAGGCACCCCCTCCCTGCTCCGCGCGGGGTCCGGGACTTCGCGACGGGCAGCGAGTCCGGGATCGGCGGGAGCGATGAAGAGGGGGTGGATTATGAATTTTTTATGACAGCCGGGGGCGGACGGTTAAGGCGGCTTAACCGTCGCCGTCCCGAATCGCGATCCATCCCTTATTGTTCGGTCCGCGAGATCAGCTTGAACGTCATGCTCACGGCGCGGCCGTCCTGGGTATAGGTGCCGGTGATGGAATCGCCCATGTCCCCCGCCTTGCCGGCGAAGCGCGCGGGGTGACCGGCGATCTCGAGGCGGATGTCGGCGCTGTCGTCTACCACGCGCAGATCCGCCTTGGCGTGGGTGAAGCCCGGGCCGTCCGCCGTGGCCGTGAGGCTTCCGTCGCTCATGTTCACGATGTGCAGGGTGACGGTCTTCCCCGGGCCGAGTTCGCCGCTCCATTCCTCATGGCTCGAAGCCACGACCGGGAAGTTCACGCCCCGGTTCGTCTTCCAGCCCGTGCCCAGGTATTCCATGTAGTCGGCGGTCTTCTGCGCCACCGCCTGGCCGTAGTACTCCGCGACGATGTGCAGGGCCAGATCGATGCCCGAACTCAGGCCCCCGGCGCTGAACACCGTCGGGCTCGCCTGCACGTAGCGCCTCCCCCGCTCCAGCTTCACCTTGGGGAACTCGCTCTCGAAGCCGCCGAAGAACGCGTGGTGGGTGGTGGCGGCTTTGCCGTCGAACAGGCCCGCGTGCGCCACCTTGAAGGCCCCGGTGCACACCGACATCACCACCGCGTGTTCCGCGTGCACCTTGCGCAGCCAGTCATCGAGCCCGGGTCCGCCACGCTGGGCGCCGACCACCACGAGGTCCGGCGCGGGGGCGTCCGCGAAGCTGTAGTCCGGGACGATGGTCATGCCCGGGCGGCCACTGCCGGCCGTATGTATGGGCTCCTTGGTGGGAGCGACCGTATAGAGCTCGAAGGGCATGCTGGCCTGCATGTCGCCGCCATGGCCGGGCAGCATGACGTTGTCGAACACCTCCCAGGGACCGGCGAAGTCGATGACTGTGGCGCCTTCGCTGAGCACGAAGGCCACCTTGACGGTGCCCGACTTGGGCGGCGTGAGGGTGCCGGCACCGGCCGCCATGGCCGTGAGCGGCGAGAGGATCGAGAGGGCGGCGGCCAGGACCAGGGCTTTCATAGACGTCTCCTGCAATGGGGGCATTGGAATGACGGCGAGCGATGCGCGGATTTTACAGGACGCTCCGGTCTGGAAAGGGGCGGGGTCCGCTTCGCTGCGCCTTACAGGAGCAGGATCCCGGTCTGGATGCCGTCCACGTAGATGTAACAGGTGCCGGAGCCGAAGGCGGCGCCCTTCGTCCACTCGGTCTTGCACTGCGCCCGGATGGCGTGGCCCTGGTAGACGCCGATGATGTCGCCGGGACTGACCTCCATCTTCCCCGGGAGCGGGCTCCCGTTGATGGTAATGGAGATGCGCACCGGGTCGGCCCAGGTGGTGACGGCGCTGAAGGTCCACTTGGCGTCGGCGGTCGAGGGGATGGTGACCGTCAGGTCCGGACTCGTGGTCTGGGTGGAGGCACAACCCGCCAGCAACAGGGTGGCGGCAAGCAATGGGTATGCGAACCTAAGCATCGACGTATGTCCCGAAACGCCAGGCCGGAGGCGATTGATATTACAGCAATTCATGCGAGAAACAGGCCAGGGCAGACCCTTGGGACCTCAAACCCCAAGACCGGCGGAGCGGCGTAAGATTTTGATGAGGTTATATGGACGACGCGAAGAGACCGGATTGGGGAGATCGAATGGCGGCGGCCGGAGTGGCCGCGTTCGTCGCCGCGCCCACGGCGTTCATCGGCTGGCTCATCGCCCTGCCCGTCGGCGCCGAGTTCCACCGGGTTCCCAGCATCCATTGGGCCTATGGGGCGTGGGGCGTCCTGGTGATCGCGGCATTCCTCATGCCCTACTGCATCGACGTCACCTTCGGCCGGATATGGACATGGATGCAGAAGATCATCGAAGCCGCCTGGCAGATGAACTGGTAAAAGCCGTACCGGTCTTCGCCCTCAAAAGAACCGGGAGTTTCCCGCCCTGAGCCGGCGGCCGGTATAGGTTGCCGGAGGAACACCGAGGCGTTTGGACGGGGCCGCCGCCTCGATGCCCCCGGCATACGGCCGTCAGAAGCTCCAGTGCGCGGCGAACAGGTACCGGTTCGCGCTGTCCACCGAACTGTGGTTCGCGGTCATCTGCACGCCGAAGCTCGGGCTCATGTGCCACACGACACCCGCTTCGAGGACGTTCTCGGAGGCATCCGCGCGCAGCGTGGTGGAATAGATGCAAAACACCCCGGCGGGGCACGGCGACAGCCCCGTGGTCTGGTAGTGCACGCCGGCGTCGTCGTGATCTACGAACGCGAGGTATTCCCAGCGGGACGCGAACTGGCCGCGGACACCGACCCCCAGGGTATAGCCGCCGTGGGAGTCGCTGAAGAGGTCCGTCTCGCCTTCGCTGTGCAGATAGCCGGCGCGGGCCACGAAGTCGTTGCCATCGTTGAACGGCGCATGCCACCCGAGCCTCAGGCTGTAGTCCTTCT
>DASUBN010000393.1:0-4277 GCA_035763245.1 Gammaproteobacteria bacterium
GCAGCGGCGGCAGCTCCACCGAGAAGACGGTGTTCACGCCGGCGGCGGGCACGGGTTACACCACGAGTTTCAATGGAGTCGAGCCCACCGCGCTAAACCTGCAGGGCGCCATCAGCGGCTCGGTGAGCGTGGCCGGCAAGACCACGATCAAGGGGCCGGGTATCGTGGGTGCGATCGCCGTCGGCGGCACCGTGAAGCTGAACGGTTTCAGCGGCTCGGCCTCGGCGGTGAAGAACTACAGCGTCCTCGATACACGCGTCTCCCCCACTGCGGTCAATTTCACCGCGGGCAGCCTTGCCGTGATCGTGAGCGACGTGGCCACGAGCGGCGGCAAACCGGTCTTCACCTCGGCTGTGGATACCGGCGACATGAAGTTCAGCGCCAAGGGCAACGTGGATCTCGCGACCCGGGTGAACGTGAAGGGCACCGTGCTCGTGGAGGCGGTGGGCAGCATCTTCGGCACCTCGCACAACGTGGTGGCGCATTTCAATTCCATCGACGGCGCGCACCCGCACGCGAACAGCGGCGGCGGGAACGGCGGCCCGAGCCCGGGCGTGCTGCCGGCCTCGGCCTTGCAGGCGGACGCGATGGCCATGGTCGCGGGCAAGGGGATCACCCTCACGGGCACCCAACTCAACATCGGCACCGGCAGCATCTCCAGCGTGCATGGCGACAGCACCTTGATCGCGGTCTTGGCCGCGGAGGGTCTTGCTCCGGCTTCAGCCAACCCCAACGGTGCCTTTATCGCCGGTGGCGCGGTCACCCTTGGCAACCTGCAGCTGACCGGCAGTTATCTGCTGTTGCAAGGTTCGGCGGTGTCGGTGCTGGGCAAGGTGACAGCGCCCAAGGGCACGCTGGTGCAGGTGGAGCCCTTCGACCTGACACTCCCCATCGACATCGAGGACAGCACCTTGCTGAAGTCGGTGCTGGGGTCCGTGGCGCTCACGAACGCCAGCGGCGCGACCAGCTTCGGCCTGACCAACGCCTCCTTCCTGAGTCTTTTCCCGGGCGACACCGTCGCGGTGGGCGGCACGGGCGAAGCGGGCGTCGTGACCATCGGTGCGAACGGCCCCCTCGACATCGGCGACACCAACCTCATCATCTACACGACCGGCAACGTCACCGGCTTGGGGACTGTCACCAGCACCGGCATCGTGCAATCCCTGATCTCTATCCTTGGACCGGCGGTCCCGCCCGTGACCGCAGGCGAAGTGGACCCCACCGCCGGCAGCGACACCAACACCGGCCTCGGCGACCAGACCGACAAGCGCAAGATCGGTGAGGGCGGTGATGAGGGGGGAGGCGATCAGCAGCCGGCTGGAACGGTCAGCCAGGACTCCGGCAACGCCTCGGTCTGTCATTGAGGAGCATGCAAGCCATGACGAAGAGCAGAGCAGGTTGGGTGACGGTCGTGGGCATGCTCCTGTGGGCCATGACCATCGGGGCGTCGGCGGCTGACACCGCGGCGGGTACGGTGACCCTGGTGACGGGGCACGCCAGCGCCGCGGCACCCTCGGGGGAGATCCGGGACCTCGTCAAGGGCGGAGCCGTGTACTCCGGGGAGACGGTGATCACCACGAGCGGCAGCTACGTGAACATCGCCTTCACGGACGGGGGCCGGGTGCTGCTTCGGCCCGAGAGCCGCTTCCAGATCGAGCGTTACCAGTACGCCGGGGGGCAGGGGGCCAGCACGGCCCGGGCGGCTCAGCCGGCGCAGCAGGAGAGCGCATTCTTCCGGCTGCTGAAGGGAGGATTCCGGGCGGTGTCGGGCCTCATCGGCCATACCCGCCGGGAGGACTACGCGGTGCAGACGCCGGTGGCGACCATCGGTATCCGCGGCACGGACTATGAGGTGCGGTATTGCAACGGAGACTGCTCCGATATCACTCCGGCCCCGAAGGATGGGTTGTACGCGGGGGTGCAGTCGGGCGGCATCGCCCTGACGAACGCGGGTGGGCAAACCACGACCACGGCGGGGCAGTATGTATTCGTGTCTGGCTCGAACAACGCCGGGATACCCCTGGCGCTGCGTCCCCTCGCCCTCGGCAAGAACCCCCTGCCCGATCCCAAGACCTGTAATTGAACGCCCTATCGGGCGCTAAAAGGCCCCATCCAGGGGCCTTTTTCTTTGATATGGCTCGATATAGGGGCTCGAAGGAAGCAGGCGTAGCAGGGCAGCGCGACGGCCGCCCCAGTATGTTGAATCGGCGCTGACAGCCCCCATCAATGGCGCGGGTTCCGTTGACGGCTCCGGGGGCAACCTGTACTTTACGGCTGCCTCGCGGGCCCCAAGGCCCCGGGGGCGCGGCTGGAGGAGCCGCTTTCCCGCCCAACTCAAGCAGAATAGCAGCGAGAACGCGTCACATGAGAATCGTGCTACTCGGGGCTCCCGGCTCCGGCAAGGGGACCCAGGCCAAGCTGCTGGCGGACAAATACCGCATCCCCCATATCTCCACGGGCGACCTCCTGCGCGCCAACCTGGCGGCCGGCACCCCCTTGGGGCTTCAGGCCAAGGCCGCCATGGACTCGGGCCAGCTCGTCTCCGACGACCTGGTGCTCGCCATCATCCGCGACCGCCTCAAGAGCCCGGATTCCCGCAAGGGCTTCATCCTGGACGGCTTCCCCCGCAACATCCCCCAGGCCCAGGCCCTGGACGGCACGCTGCGCGCCATCAACCAACCGCTCGATGCCGCGGTGCTGATGGAGGTGGATTTCGACATCCTCATGCAGCGCCTGACCGGGCGGCGCACCTGCGAGAACTGCGGCGCTGCCTACAACGTCTATACCAACCCGCCGCGCCTCGAGGACCAGTGCGACCGCTGCGGCGGCCCGCTGCATCACCGCGCGGACGACAACGAAGAGACCATCGGCAACCGCCTCCGGGTCTACGAGAGCCAGACCAAGCCGCTCATCGGTTACTACCGCGACCAGGGCCGCTACGAGACCGTGGACGGCGTGGGCGACGTGAAAGAGATCACGAAACGCATGATCGCGGTGCTGGACCCGATCTCCAAGGGCCTGCGTAAGGTGGTGCCGCTGGTGAAGCCCCAGCCCCCGGCCAAACCGGTGAAGGGCATGGCGGCGAAGCTTGCCACGGCCACCAAGCCCGCAGCCAAGACCGTGCCCGCCAAGGCCGCGCCGAAGGCCGCCAAGCCCGCGGCGAAGAAGCCAGCGGCCAAGAAACCGGCCGCCAAGAAGCCGACGCCCAAGAAGGCCGGCAAGAAGCACGACAAGAAGAAAGACAAGCACAAGAAGAAAGACAAAAAGAAAGACAAGAAGAAGCACAAGAAGAAGTAAGTGCGGCCCTCCCTAAGGGGTTAACGGCTGATCTTGAGCGTGCCGCCCTCGGCCTTGAGGGCATAACCGCCCTCCAAGAACTCCAGCAGTTCCTTGCCTGCCATCTCCAGACGCCAGCCCTTGAGCAGCGGCAGGTCGCGCTCGCCGCGTACCAGCTGTTCCAGATCACCGCGGGTCGCGAGGCTCGCGACGCTAACATCGTTGCCAGCCGCCCTCAGGCGCAGCAGGCCGTACAGGGCGTCCACCAGGGCTTCCTGCTCCGGCTTGAGTCCCGCCTGGGGCTTCGGCCGATCCTCCCGGGATGGCTCGCCGTCGGCCTTGAGCAGGGAGAGGAGTTCGGCGCCATGGCGCCTGGCGAGCGCGTCGCCGATGCCGCGCACCGCCGCCAGGGACTCGAGGTCCGTGGGTTGCTGGCGCGCCAGGTCCATCAACGATTCATCTTTCACGATCCACTGCCGGGGCCGGTTCTCGGCGATGGCGGTGCGCTCGCGCCAGGCGGCCAGTGACTTGAAGACCGCGAGGCTCTTGGGCTTGAGCCGCTGGATACCGCGGATGCGGCTCCAGACCCGTTCCGGATCCGGCTTGTAGAGCTTCTCGTCGACGAGCGCCTTGAGTTCGGGTTCCACCCAGGCGCCGCGGCCGCGCTCGGCGAGCTGCTCCAGGATGCGGTGGTAGAGCGTACGCAGGTGGCGCACGTCGTCGGCTGCGTAGTCGAGTGCCGCGGCGGAGAGCGGCCGGCGCGCCCAATCGGTGCGGGCATGGCTCTTGTCGAGGGTGATGCCGAGCAGGGATTGCACCACCGCGGCATAGCCTGCCTGGTCGGGGAGTCCCAGGAAACGGGCCGCCACCTGGGTATCGAACACCGGCTGGGGCACACGCCCGGTCAGGTGGTAGAAGATCTCCAGGTCCTGGCGCGCGGCATGCAGCACTTTCACGGTGTGTTCGTCGAGCAGCACCTTGAGCAGCGGTTCCAGCGAGGG
>DASUBN010000394.1:0-5195 GCA_035763245.1 Gammaproteobacteria bacterium
CGGCACGCCGAAGCCCGTGCCGAGCACGATGCGCCTCACCGGCAGGCCCCTGGCAGCGAGCAGGGCCGTGGGGCTGTGGTCGAACACCAGGAGATCGGGACTCAAGGCGGCGTAGAGGTTGCGCCAGGCGCGTAGGCGGCCCAGGAGCGCCTGCTCCGTGTGGAAGCCCACGTTGTAGAGGATGTGCGGCAGGTTACGGGTCGGTACATGGGCCGGCGAGACCGGCACCGCCTGCAGCGGTGCCTGCAGCCAGGCGTAACGGTCCGGGCGCAGCAGCCGTTCCGCGGCCACGGTCTCCCGCAGGATGAAGCTCACCCGGTGACCGCGGACCCTGAGCGCTTCCGCCAGCGGACGCAGCCGCGCTACATGGCCCAGGTCGCCGCCCAGTTCCCAGCACATCACCACATGCGCCATGTCAGCTCGCCTCGGTGAGGCGCGCGATCAGCGCCTGGAAGTGGCGCTGCGCGCTCGCGGGGTCCGCCTTGCCTCGGTAGCGCGCCGCGATGGCGCGGGCCCGTTCGCTGAAGCCCGGTTCCTGCAACAGGCGCATGAGTTTGTTGCGTATACCCTCGGGTTTGAGCGCGAGGGCCGAGAGCCCGGCACCGGCTTTCTCCACCGAGCCGGCGATGTGCAGCATCTCCAGGTGCTGAGGCAGGAGCAGCACCGGCTTGCCCGCCAGCAGCATGGCGGCGGTGGTGCCGTGGCCGTTGGTCATGGCGGCGCAATCGCAGTCGCGGCTCACTGCATCCATGTCCAGAAGCGCGTCGGAGAGGTGCAGCCGCGGATGCGCGAGTTCACGGCGTTGCTCAGGTGTGAGCTTGGGCACGTAAACCAGGGCGCGGTGTCCGGCGGCGACGAGGTCGGTGAGCACCTGAGACAGGCCTCCGAAGGGCTGGCCGTAGAGGAAGATCCGCTTGCCGTCCCCTTCGGGCCAGGGGGGAGGCGCGCCCGTGGGACCCGGCGGCATGCCCCAGTATTCGGCACCGCGGCGTTCATCCGCGTAGTTGTCCAGCTCCTGCAGGGTGAACAGGGCCTGGTGTGCGGAGTTCGAGAGTTCCGCGATGCGCGCCAGCGGCGGAGCCTTGAGCTCCACGAGCACGGTGTTCGCCATGGTGAGCGCTTTGGTTTCATCTGCAGCGAGCGTCGCGGGGTCCGCCGGCTCCCAGGGCCGGAGTTCGGGTAGCGGCGACACGTCCGGCGGCAGCACGAAGCCGTTACCGGTGGCGATGCAATGCATGGGCAGGCCGCACGCCGCCAGGAGCGCGCTCGGGCTGTGGTCACAGACCAGGATGTCGGGTTCGAACAGCGTGTAGAGCGCGCGCCAGGCGCGCACGCGCCCCTTGAGTTCGGTGAGGTCGTTGAAGGCGGTGTTGAGTAGGATCTGTGGATAGCTGTGCAGGCTGCCGCGCCCCTGGGGCGTGAAGTTCGCGGGTGCCTGGAAGTAGGGCATGCCGCTGCCGCCCAGCACCGCTTCCGCGGCGGCCACGTCGCGGGCGGCGAAGGCCAGCGTGTGGCCCTGCTCCTGCAGCGGGCGGGCGAGCGCCAGGAGCGGCGCCAGATGGCCGTAACCCGCCCCGAGTTCCCATGTCATCAGAATCCGGGCCACGCTTGCTCCGTTCAAAATCTCTAAATAATGGGTCTTTCGCCCTCAGACGGTGTTGCCCTCTGAATCCTCACGTACTGTCGGAGTACGTTCAGGTTCCTCGGGCGCCTGCGCCTAGCCAGAGGCCGAAATCCCTCATTTTTAGAGGCGGTTCTAGCCGGGGCACAGGAATGATTTTCAGGCGCCTCACTGTACCGGAACGCCGCGGTCCGGCAAGGCCGGCATGGAACGGGGGGTGGGTTTCCGGTATCATTTTCCGCCTCCGGCAGCGGTTTTCCTTGGCTTCCGGAAGCTCCTCGTAGCGGTATTCGGCAGGGCGGTGGGTCTCCCGCCGCCTTTTGATTTTCAGCCACTCCAGGATCCGTCTTAAGCATGGGCAAACACACGCCTCTCTACGCTTCCCATCTGGCTGCCGGCGCGCGCATGGTCGATTTCGGCGGCTGGGACATGCCGGTGAACTACGGTTCCCAGATCGACGAACACCACGCGGTGCGCCGCGACGCCGGCATGTTCGACGTCTCCCACATGACCGTGGTGGACCTCGAGGGTCCGCGGGTGCGCGAGTTCCTGCAGAAGCTGCTCGCCAACGACGTGGCCAAGCTCAAGCAGCGCGGCAAGGCGCTCTATAGCTGCATGTTAGATGACGAAGCCGGCATCATCGACGACCTCATCGTGTACTTCATGCGCGACGACTGGTTCCGCATGGTAGTGAACGCAGCCACCCACGACAAGGACCTGGCCTGGATCACCAAGCAGGCGGCGCCTTTCGGCGTGAAGCTCACCGAGCGCGACCTCGCCATGCTGGCGGTGCAGGGTCCCGAGGCCCGCGAGAAGGCGGCTTCGGTGCTGCCGGCCGCGCTGCGTGAGCCGGTCCTGGCGTTGAAGCCTTTCAGCGCGGCGGACGGCGAGGGCCTGTTCGTGGCCCGCACCGGCTACACCGGCGAGGACGGTTTCGAGATCATGATCCCGGTGGCGGAAGCCGCTGCCTATTGGCAGCGGTTCATGGAAGCGGGAGTTGCCCCCTGCGGCCTCGGTGCCCGCGACACCCTGCGCCTCGAGGCGGCCATGAACCTCTACGGTTCCGACATGGATGAGACCACGACGCCCCTGGAGTCCGGCCTCGGGTGGACCATCGCCTGGGAGCCGGGCGAGCGCGACTTCATCGGGCGCAAGGCGCTCCTGGCCCAGCGCGACGCGGGGCCCAAGCGCAAGTTCGTGGGCCTGGTGCTGGAAGACAAGGGCGTACTGCGCGGCCACCAGAAGGTGATCGCCGACGGCGCCGGCGAAGGTGAGATCACGAGCGGCACCTTCTCGCCGACGCTGGAGCGCTCCATCGCGCTGGCGCGCGTGCCCGTCGCCACCGGCGACGAGGTGCAGGTGGATATCCGCGGACGCCTCTGCAAGGCGCGTGTGGTGAAGCCGCCTTTCGTGCGTAATGGCAAGGCGCTGGTCAAAGTCTGAACTTCGAACCGAATCACTTGGGAGCGACCCGATGAGCAAGATTCCTGCCGACCTCAAGTACACCAAGAGCCACGAATGGGTGAAGCTCGGCGCCGACGGTGTCGCCACCATCGGCATCACCGATCATGCCCAGGAGGCCCTGGGTGATCTCGTATATGTGGAACCGCCGAAGAAGGGCCGCAAGCTCGCCGCGGGCGAGGCCTGTGCCGTGGTGGAGTCGGTGAAGGCCGCCTCTGACGTCTACAGCCCCATCGCCGGCGAGGTGGTAGAGGGCAACGAGGCACTCAACAGTGCGCCCGAGCAGATCAACCAAGATGCCTATAATGCCTGGCTGATGCGTATCAAGCCAGCCAACATCGCCGATGTGGCCGCCCTCATGGACGCCAAGGCCTACGAGAAGTTCCTGGCCGATGAGGCCCATTGAGTCCGGCTATCCGCGCCCCAACATGCATGAGCCAGCCCTGAGCACGATAAGCAGATGAACGCCGTCACTGGATTACCCATGAGCCCCCGTACCGACCTGGATGCACTCGAGCAGCACGACGCCTTCAGCGCCCGCCACATCGGTCCAGATGCCGCTGAGCAGCAGGCGATGCTGAAGGAACTGGGTTTCGCCACACGCGCCGCGCTCATGGAGGCCATCGTGCCCGCCGGTATCCGCCGCAAGGAGGCGTTGCCGCTCGGCAGCTTCACTGCTCCCGCCACGGAGCATGAAGCCCTCAACCGCCTGCGCAAGCTCGCCGACAAGAACCAGGTGCTTAAGTCCTTCATCGGTCAGGGCTACTACGGCAGCTATACCCCAGGCGTGATCCTGCGCACGTTGTTCGAGAACCCCGCATGGTATACCGCCTACACCCCGTATCAGCCGGAGATCTCCCAGGGCCGTCTCGAGGCCCTGCTCAACTACCAGCAGATGGTGACGGACTTGACCGGCCTCGCCATCGCCAACGCCTCCATGCTGGATGAGGCGACCGCCGCCGCCGAGGCCATGACGCTGGTGAAGCGCATGAGCAAGTCGGCCTCGGATACTTTTTTCGTGGCCGACGACGTGCTGCCCCAGACCCTGGAAGTGGTGCAGACCCGCGCCAAGCCGCTCGGCATCAAGGTCAAGGTGGGCAAGGCGGCGGAAGCTGTCGATGCGGATTGCTTCGGTGCGCTCCTGCAATATCCCGGCGTCGACGGCGAGGTGCGTGACTACCGCGCCCTGGCGGCGGCGCTGCATGCCAAGGGTGCTGCGGTGGTGGCGGCCACCGACCTCCTGGCCCTGACCCTGCTCATGCCCCCGGGCGAGTGGGGCGCGGATGTGGCGGTGGGCAACAGCCAGCGCTTCGGCGTGCCCATGGGCTTCGGCGGTCCGCATGCGGCGTACATGGCGACCAAGGACGAGTTCAAGCGCTCCATGCCGGGCCGGCTGGTGGGCGTCACCATCGACAGCCAGGGCAAGCCGGCGTTGCGCCTCGCGCTGCAGACCCGCGAGCAACACATCCGCCGCGAGAAGGCCACTTCCAACATCTGCACCGCCCAGGCGCTGCTCGCCATCATGGCGAGCATGTACGCGGTGTACCACGGCCCCAAGGGTCTGAAGGCCATCGCCGAGCGCGTGCACCGGCTCACGGGCACCCTGGCCCTGGGGCTGAAGCAGCTTGGCTATGCTCCCGTGAATGCCACGTTCTTCGACACCCTGACTATCAAGACCGGCGCTGACACCGCCACCGTGCACCGTGCCGCAGAGGAGAAGCACCTCAACCTGCGGCACGTGGACGCTGCCCACGTGGGTATCTCCCTCGACGAGACCACGACCCGTGAGCAGGTGAAGGCGCTCTGGTCGGTGTTCGCCCCCAAGGCGGCCCAACCCGACTTCGCCGCCCTGGAGAAGCAGGCGGTGACTCCTTGGCCCGCCGCCCTCAGCCGCAGTAGCGCCTACCTCACGCACCCCATCTTCAACCGTCATCACTCGGAACACGAGATGCTGCGGTATCTCCGCGAGCTGGCGGACAAGGACCTGGCGCTGGACCGCACCATGATCCCGCTCGGTTCCTGCACCATGAAGCTCAATGCCGTGAGCGAGATGCTGCCGGTCTCCTGGCCGGAGTTCGCCCACATCCATCCCTTCGCCCCCGAGTCCCAGACC
>DASUBN010000395.1:0-2414 GCA_035763245.1 Gammaproteobacteria bacterium
ACCATCTTCACGGGTGTCGTAACCCAGATGAAGCCGGGGGACTTCTCCGCGCCCATCCAGAGCGTCAGCGGCTTCCACATCGTGAAGCTGGACGAGGTCAAGCAAGGTACGGGCGCGGCGACGGTGACCCAGACCCATGCGCGTCACATCCTGATCCGCCCGAGCGCCACCCTCACGCCGGAGCAGGCCAAAGCCAAGATCGACGCCATCTACCAGCAGCTCAAGGCTGGCGCGGATTTCGCCAAACTGGCGGAGGAGAACTCCGCCGACCCGGGCTCCGCCAAGCAGGGCGGCGACCTGGGCTGGCTGGACCCGGGCGCCACGGTGCCCGAGTTCCAGGCCGCCATGGACAAGCTCCAGCCGGGCGAGATCAGCAAGCCTTTCCAGAGCCAGTTCGGCTGGCACATCGTGCAGGTGCTCGGCCGCCGCCAGGGCGAACTCTCTGAGGAAGCGCGCAAGAACCAGGCCTATCAGGCCATCTACCAGCGCAAATCGGAAGAGGTGATCGAGCACTGGCTGAGCCAGCTCAAGGACGCCGCGTTCATCGAGTACCACCTGGACCAGTGAAGGCGCCCGCCATGGCCGCCGCCGTCCCGCGCATCGCGCTCAGCTCCGGCGAGCCGGCGGGCATCGGCCCGGACATCTGCATCCGGCTGGCGCAGACGGCCCATGCCGCCGATCTCGTGGTGTTCGCCGATCCGGACCTGATGAAGGCACGCGCCACAGAGCTGGGCCTGCCCTTGATCCTGTCCGGAACCGATGAGGTGCGCACACCCCAGGCGGCCGGATGCCTGCGAATCCATCCCGTGAAGCTGCGGAGCGAAGTCCGAGCGGGCCGTCTCGACCCACGCAACTCAGCCTATGTGATCGAGATGCTGGAGCAGGCCACCGACGGCTGCCTCGCCGGCCGTTTCGATGCCCTCATCACGGCACCGGTGCACAAGGGCGTCATCAACGAGGCCGGCATCCCCTTCACCGGCCATACCGAATTCCTCGCCGCGCGTTGCAACAGCCCCGAACCCGTGATGCTGCTGGCGGCGGGCGATTTGCGCGTGGCGCTCGCCACGACCCACCTGCCTTTGAAGGAGGTGCCCCGGGCCATCACCCGCGCACACCTGGAGCAGGTGCTCACCACCCTGCGCGAAGGCCTGCGCACGAGATTCCACATTACGGACCCGCAGATGCTGGTGCTGGGACTGAACCCCCACGCCGGCGAGGGCGGGCACCTCGGCACCGAGGAACGGGATGCGATCGGGCCCGCGTGCGAGGCGATGCGCGCACGCGGTCTGCGCGTGGTCGGGCCCGTCTCCGCCGACACCGCCTTCAGTCCCGCCCGGCTGGCGGGCATGGACGTGGTTCTCGCCATGTACCACGACCAGGGCCTGCCGGTACTGAAATACGCCGGCTTCGGGGCAGCGGTGAACGTCACCTTAGGGCTCCCCATCGTCCGCACCTCCGTGGACCACGGCACGGCCTTGGAGCTGGCCGGCACGGGCCGGGCCGACCCCGGTAGTCTCGAGGCGGCGCTGCAGACGGCGCTCCACATGCTGCAGCAAAGCTGATGCAGCACCGCCCGCGCAAACGCTTCGGCCAGCACTTCCTCCACGATCAGCGCATCATCGGCAAGATCCTCGCATCCATCGCACCCAGACCCGGCGACACCCTGGTGGAGATCGGCCCCGGATTGGGTGCCATCACCCTGCCGCTCCTGGAGCGTTGCGGCGCGCTGACCGCCATCGAGCTCGACCGGGACGTGATCCCGGAGCTCCAGGCCGCCGCCGCAGACCGGGGGCGGTTGCACATCGTCCAGGCGGACGCACTCAAGACCGAACTCGCACCCCTGGCTCCGGCCGGCGGGAAGCTCAGGCTCGTGGGTAACCTGCCCTACAACATCTCCACCCCGTTGCTGTTCCGTTTCCTGGAACAGTCGGCCTGCATACAGGACATGCATTTCATGCTGCAGAAGGAAGTGGTGGACCGCATGGCGGCCGCCCCCGGCGGCAAGGAATACGGACGGCTCACGGTGATGCTGGCGGCCCGCTGCAAGGTGGAAAAGCTCTTCAACATCGGCTCGGGCGCGTTCCGCCCGCCGCCGAAGGTGGAATCGAGCTTCGTCAGGCTAACCCCCTGCCCCTCGGCCCCCTTCCCCGTCGGCGATCAGGAGCGCTACGGCCATATCGTCACGGCTGCCTTCAGCCACCGCCGCAAGACCCTGCGCAACGCCCTCGCCGGACTGGTGGATGAAGCCGCCATCCGTGCCGCCGGCATAGATCCCCAGGCACGGCCGGAGACCCTGACCGCTGAAGACTATTCGCGGCTGGCGTCTCACTGACCGGTCCCAGACCTCGGCCCCCATCCGCTCAGAGCCGCACGCCCCTCGGGGCGCCCGCCGGCCCTATACTTGGGGCATCAGG
>DASUBN010000396.1:0-3564 GCA_035763245.1 Gammaproteobacteria bacterium
ACCAGCAAACATTTCCCGGCTATTCAGCTCAGCGGCGTCTCCGGCAGCGTGTTCTCCGGCCAGGCGCAGCAGTTGCGTTATGCCGGCCGGCCGCTCGGCGCCATCGAATGGCACTTCGACTGGCTCGCCCCCTTCACCTTCACCCTGGGCTATCGCGTACGTCTGCATGACGACAGCCGCGACCTGGAAGGGCGCGTCGATACACGATTCGGCGCCGTGTACCTGCGGAGCTTGAGCGGACGCCTGCCCGTGGTGGCGCTGGACCCCTGGTCGCCGCTGCCAACCCACAGCCTGGAAGGCAACCTGAACCTGGCGCTCAAGCAGCTCAGCTTTAAGGACGACCGCCTCACAGGTGCAGCGGGTGAAGTGGACCTCTCGGAGGCCGTCCTCAAATGGCCCACTAGCTACACCCTGGGCAGCTTCCGTTTGCTGCTGACGAACGCAGGTGCCGGCGTGCACGCCACCGCCGATGACGTCAACTCTCCCTTGAGCCTGCACGCGGACTTGAGCCTCAGTCCGACGGGCGCCTATAAGCTCACCGGAACCCTGGCCGCCCACGACCCGGGCGATACCGCCACTCGCAACCTCCTCGCCAACCTGGGCCACCCCGACAGCACCGGTCGCTATCCCTTCAGTTTCAGCGGCCAGTGGTAAGTCTTGGGAATTTAGGCCTATATCTTTGTTTTTCATTGACTTAGAGCTGGATATTTAAGCATCATTGTACTTTCGGTACGCTCTCGACCTGGCCCTTGAGAAGGCCGGCGGGGACGGTTCGCCTTGGGGTTCGGGTCCGCAAAGGTAGCCTGTTAGGGATATGAAGCCAGAAAACGCCATACACACCACGCCCGCGGGCGTACTGTTCAGTCTGATGGAGCAGACGGCGGGCTTCGTCGGCCAGGATTTCTTCCGGCACCTGGTACGCAGCCTGGCCGTCACCCTCGACGCCGAATACGCCTTTATCACCCAGCGCCTCATCGATAACCCCCACAGACTGAAGCTCGTGGCTGGCTGGCACGTGAACCACAGTGCCGGCGGTACGGGCGAGTTCGAAGTGGCCGGCTCGCCCGCCGAGCGGGTGCTGGCCGATGGCCGGCTCTGGGTGGAGAGCGACGCCGCCACGGCCTATCCGGAAGACCGCTGGCTGCGCAAGCACGGCGTGAGCGCCTACTGCGCCGTGGCCATCCCCGGACTCGACAGCCAGGCGGTCGGCCACCTCGGCATCATGTCGCGTCAGCCCTTCCAGGCCAGCGATGAGCTCTTCGACGCGCTGCGGGTGCTCGCGGCGCGCTGCGCCGGCGAGCTGCGCCGCCGCCGCCTCGACGACGTGCAGCGCCTCGCCGCCGCCAAGTTCGCCACCGCTTTCCGCGCCGCCCCCGGCATCATCGCCATCTCCGACCTCGAGACCGGCAAGTTCACGGACGTGAACGCCGCCGTGGAACGCATGCTGGGCTACAGCCCGGCGGAGATCATCGGCCGCACGGCACTGGAGCTCGGTATCTGGGAATACCAGGAAGAACGCGAGGAGCTTCTGCAGGAACTCAAGCTCAGCGGCCGGCTCGGCAACCGTGAAGTGCATCTCATGGCGCGATCTGGAGAGAGACGCCGCGGACTCGCTTCCGCGGAGATGATCGAGATCGAGGGCCGCGCCCACGCGCTCACCACGGTCTTGGATGTCACCGATTACCGCACCGCGCTCGAGGCCCTGCATCAGCGCGACATCAGCTATCGCACCCTCTTCAACACCGGCGCCGACGCCGTGGTGGTGTATCCAATCGATGACGTGGGCCGCGTGGCCGGCTCTTTCACCGAGGTGAATGATGCTGCCTGTGTGCTGCTCGGCTATGGCCGCGACGAGCTCCTCGAGGTCACGCCCTCCTCCCTGGCCGAAGCGGACAAGTTGCGCGAGGCGGGCGAGAAGCTGCTTGCTGCCGGCTCGGCCGTGTTCGACACCAGCCTGCGCACCAAGGACGGCTCGCAACTGCCGGTCCAGGTGCACGCCCGGCGGCTGGTGCATGACGGCCGCAACGCGGTGCTTGCCGTTTGCCACGACCAGCGCAGCAGCCTCCAGCAAGACGATGCGCTGCAGGATGTGGAGCGCAAATATACCAGCATCTTCCAAAACGCGGTCGAGGGCATCTACCAATCGACACCCGACGGCCGCATCATCCGTGCCAACAACTCCCTGGCGCGCATCATGGGCTACAACTCGCCGGAGGACCTGCTGGCGGATGCTCCTAATATCTCGCAGCGCACTTACCTGCATCCCGAGCGCCGCATCGAGCTGCTGCAAATCCTGGAGCGGGACGGCCACTACACCGACCAGGAGTTTCAGCTGGTGCGCCGTGACGGCACGCGCATCTGGGTGAGCGACAACTCGCGGGTGGTGCGCAGCAAGGATGGCAAGGCTGAATATTACGAAGGCACGCTCCAGGACATAACCCGCCGCAAGCAGGCGGAGGAGGGGCTGGCCCAATCTGAGGAGAAATACCGCACGCTCGTGGACATGAGCCAGGATGGTGTGTTCCTGAGCGAAGGTGGCAGTCTGGTCTACGTCAATCGCGCGCTCGCGGCCATGCTCGGCTACCAGCCCGAGGAGATGACCGGTCTGACCTTCGGCACGCTGCTGGCACCCGAAGATCAGCCGGCCAGCGAGGTATTTGCCGAGACCCACGCCCTGCCCGCGGGTCACGAGCTGCACGAGCTGCGCCTCATGCACAAGGATGGCAAGAAACGTGTGACCGCCGCCATCACCATCGCCCACGTGCCCTATCGTGGCAAGACCGCGGTCACCGGCACGGTGCGCGATGTCACCCTGCAGAAGCAGTCCGAACAGGAGCTGGTGAGGGGCGCCTATCATGACGCGCTCACTGACCTGCCCAACCGCAGCTTTTTCATGGAGAAGCTGCAGCAGACCCTGGAGCAGGTGGGAAAACGCAGCAGTGACCGCTTCGCGGTATTGTTCCTAGACCTCGACCGCTTCAAGCTCATCAACGACAGCCTGGGCCATTCGTTCGGCGACCGGGTCCTTGTGGCCATCGCCAGACGCTTGCGCACCTGTCTGCGCCCAGCGGACCTCATCGCCCGCTACGGCGGCGACGAGTTCACCATCCTGGTGGAGAACGTCACGGGCCTGGACGACGCCACCGCCGTAGCGGACCGAGTACACGAAGAGCTGGCCCGCGCCATTACCGTGGACAGCCACGACGTGTTCACCAACGCCAGCATCGGCATCGTGATGAGCGCGGCGCACTATAACCACCCGGATGAGATTCTGCGTGACGCGGATACTGCCATGTACCGCGCCAAAGCGGCCGGCAAGGCGGGTTATGTGGTGTTCGACGACGCCATGCATGAGAGCGCCAAAGCTAATCTGCGCCTGGAAACGGAGCTCAGACTCGCCTTGCAGCGCGGCGAATTCCGTGTCTTTTACCAGCCGGTCATGGACCTCGCCGCCAACAAGCTCTCGGGCTTCGAGGCACTGATACGCTGGGACCATCCCACCCAGGGGCTCATCGGCCCCGAGCAGTTCCTCGGCGTCGCCGAAGAGACCGGCCTCATCATCCC
>DASUBN010000397.1:0-4200 GCA_035763245.1 Gammaproteobacteria bacterium
GAGCAGCACCGCTCCCAGCGTCGCTGTTCGTGGCACGGTGGAGAAAAGTGTGCAGAGAAGTACCGTGACACCGATGCCGAAAATCTCGCTGGCGGGATAGCCCAAGTTGACGGTCGCGGTCACCACGGGCTCCGGTTGCACCAGCTTCATGGCGCCATCGAACAGGAAGAAGACGATCACCAGGCCGCTCATGACCCAGCCGGCCCAGAAGGCCCGCTTGGAGACTTGTGTATCCGCACGGTTATTCATGACCTCACTCCTAGAATTCGGTTTGATGTATATGACGCAGGGACCCGAGCATGGGTCATTTGTTTGTGGCGGTGCCAAGCTCACGCAGGCGTTGCACCGCCTTGCCGTGGCCGAAATCCTCCAGCTCGAAGAGCGGACGCACTTCGATCACCGCGCCGCCACCGTCCAGGGCGGGATTGGGGAAGCGCCGGGCCCATTCCAGAGCTTCCTCCCGGGACCGCACCCGGATGATGGTGTAGCCGGCAATGAGCTCCTTGGTCTCGGTGAAGGGGCCATCCACCAAGTTGCGCTGCCCGCCGGCATAGGTGATGCGCCAGCCTTGGGAACTGGGCTTCAAGCCGTTGGCGTCCAACAACACGCCGGCTTTCTGCAGTTCCTCGTGGTACCTGCCCATCTCGACGAGAAGCCGTTCGTCAGGCATGACGCCCGCTTCCGACTCCCGACTGGCTCTGACGGCGATCATGAAACGCATCTCTAGCCCTCCTGTCTCGATTCCGTTTGCGACGACCCGCCCAAGCAGGCGGTTATATGCCTACGTCGAACGAGCAAGGCCGGAATCGACAGTCTAAGACCAACCAATTGGATGTTTCTTCGGGCCGATCTCAATGGCCGGCGGGCTGGGAGGCCTCGGCGCCGGGCGCGGCTTCGCGCAGCAGCAGCCCGCCCAGGAGGGCCGCCAGGATCACGAAGCACATGCCGACGAGGAAGGCCGCCTGGTAGCCCCCAGACAGCGCCTGGAGATGACCGTTACCCGCTGCGTCCAGGCTCCCAGTGCGGCCCGCCGCCACGCTGGCGAGGGCGGCGAGCCCGAGCGAACCGCCCATCATGAACGCGGTATTGATGATGCCGGAGGCAAGGCCCGATTCGGTATGGGGCACATCGCTCATGGCCGCCATCAGCACTGGGTTGAAGGCGATTCCGGCGCCGAGTCCGAGCAACAACATGCCCGGCAGCACCGTGTGCACCAGGTCACCGGTCAGCGGTGCGCGGGAGAAGAGCAGCAGGCCCATGGCGGCGAGTGCGAGACCGGCCGCGAGCGGCCTGCGGAAGCCGAACCGCAGCACGAGCCTGGCGGACAGTCCCAAGGACATGACCGCCATGATCAGGTTCGCGGGCAGGAACGCGAGCCCGATCTGCATGGGAGTGAAACCGAGCACGAGCTGCATATAGAGCGCCGAAAGGAAGAACCAGGCGAACATCCCGGCCGCCCACAGGATGCCCACCATGCTCGATACCGACAGGTTGCGCAGCAGGAACATCTTGAGAGGCACGAGCGGCAGCTTCACCTTGGCCTCGATGGCGAGGAATACCAGAAACACGGCCACCGCCACTGCCATGAGGCCGAGGGTCTCGGCCGAAAGCCAGCCCGCCTGGTTGCCGTTGATGGTGGCGTAGACCGCGAGCAGGAGTGCCAGGGTGATGGTGACCGCGCCGGCCACGTCCAGGTGACGCGGCCGCCCTGCTTCGCCGGCGTGAGCGGGCAGGAGCATCCAGCACAGCAGGAACACCAGCACGCCCACCGGCACGTTCACGAGAAAGATCCAATGCCAGTTGAAGCCGCCGGTGAGCACCCCACCGAGCAGGGCGCCGATGCAGCCGCCGCCGGAGCAGACGAATCCATAGACCGCCATGGCCTTGGTCCGGTCCGCGGTCTCGGTAAAGAGGTTGATGATGAGCGACAGGGACACGGCGTCCACGATGGCTCCTCCCAGACCCTGCACGCCACGCGCCAACACCAGGAAGGCCTGAGACTCGGCCAGACCGCAGGCGAGGGACGATAGCGTGAAAAGCACAAGTCCCGCGAGGAACACGCGCCGGTGGCCATAGAGGTCACCGAGCCGCCCCCCCAGCAGCAGGAAGCCGCCGAAGATCAGCATGTAGGCGTTCACCACCCAGGCGAGCGAGGCCTCGCTGAAGCCGAGATCGGCGCGGATCGAGGGCAGCGCTACGTTCACGATGGTGATGTCCAGCACGATCATGAGCGCTCCAAGGCAGAGGATGCTCATGGCCAGCCAGCGGTTCTGGTAATGCTTCACGATGCTCACTGGATGTTCTCTTTAAGATGGATGCCGGAGAGGAAACACGTCTGGGACATGCCGGGGCATGGGTCGTGGACGCACCCAGGCCCCGGCATGCAGGTTCAGAAGTCCGACATCTCGAACACTTGGCGGATCTCGATGATGTCGCCAGGAGCAGCCGGGCAGCGCCGGACCCATTCCACCGCCTCCTCCTTGGACTTCACATCGATCATCCAGAAGCCGCCCAACACCTCCTTCGCCTCGGCAAAGGGACCGTCCGTGACCTTGGGCTTGCCGCCGGCGAAGCTCACGCGCGCACCCGTTGCGGGAGGATGCAGGCCGTCCAACGCCAGGAGGATACCGGCCTTCTGCATGGAGTCGTTGAACTTCCCCATCTCTTCGATGGCCTTGGGGTCGGGACGGAAATCCGGCGATACGGGTTTCTGGTAAACCTCGGGGATCATCATCAACATGAAACGCATGGTCCTATCTCCTAATTGGGTTCGCGGCCCCGGCCTATCCCGGGGGCTTACTGCCGCGTCGAACCAGCAAGGCCGGAATCGACAGCATAGCCGTTGGAGGCAAAGATTCCCTGAAACCCGTCGGGAAAGACTTTGAAATCAGCCGGTTATGTCAGGTCACGATGCTACAGACCGGTAGGTGAGCATCACCGTGCGGGCGTCGAACGTGCGGCTGTCGGCGAGGACGAGGGATATACGTTCGCTGAAGCCCCGGAACATAGGTATGCCCTTACCCAGGACAGACGGGTTCACGATGAAACGGTATTCGTCGATGAGGCCATGAGGGGTGAGTGCGGAGACGAGGCCCCCGCTGCCGAAGATCACCATATCGGCGCCCGACCCAGCGCGGAGCTGTGTAACCGTGGCGACCGGATCCGCTGACACGCTGGCGTTGTCCCACTTGCCCCAACTGACCTTCTTCAGTGTCCGGGAGAACACGTGCTTGGGTTTCTCATTCATGGGCCCCGCCACCAGCGGATCCTCCTCCACGACCGCGGGGCTGGTCCAGTAGTCACGCATCATCTCGTAGGTGACGCGGCCGAATAGGATGGCGCCCACCTCACGCATGAGACCTTGGGCATAACCCAAAAATTCCGGCCCCACGGCGAACCAGCTCAAGTCTCCATCCGGAGCGGCGAGATAGCCGTCCAGGGATACCAGGTTGGACACGATGACTCTTCTCATGGCGCTCTCCTCAATCAAAGGCTGGCAGCGAGCCGCTCCAGCAGTTCGCGGGTGCCCCGCTCACGCTTGCCGGCGTCGTCGTAACCGTCCAGGAACACCCCCTGCTCCGTGAGCTTGAGCTGGGTGCGGGTGCCCGCTGCGGCGAACTCCAGGGTGGCGAGGGACACCGACAGGAAGTAGCCGTCGTGGTGCAAACCGTAGCTATAGACGATACGCCGTTCCGGCACGATGTCGTGATAGAGGCAGTCGAAGTCAGTGGCAACGCCGTTCCTCCATCGCCCCTTGAGCCGCTCACGCCCGCCCACACGGAAGTCGAAGGTGCGCTCGTGCTGTTCCCAATCGGGGTTGCCTGGGAACCAGCGGGACTTGGCCTCGAGGTTCGAGAAAGCGGCATAGACTCGAGTCACGGGTGCATCGAAGACGCGGTCTATGGTGAATGTGGCGTGTTGGGCGATAGGCTTGATCACGTCGGGTCTCCAGAGTCATCCGTGAGTGCGGTCTCGGCGAGATAGGCGGCCAGTTGGTCGAAGTTCCGTTCCCATTCCGCGCGCCGGCCGGCGATCCAGTCCTGGGCCGTGCGCAGGGGCGCGGCCTCGATGCGGCAGGGGCGCCACTGGGCGTGGCGGCCGCGGGTGATGAGGCCGGCGTGCTCCAGCACCTTGAGATGCCGGGACACCGCGGGGAGGCTGATGTCGAAGGGCTCCGCCAGCTCCTGCACCGAGGCCTCC
>DASUBN010000398.1:0-2328 GCA_035763245.1 Gammaproteobacteria bacterium
GGTCACGGGGCCGGTGCAGATGCCCATGCGCAGGTCGAACTTCGGCAGGCCGCGGCGCAGGCCGGTGACGTCGGGAATCGCGCGGCGCACCTCCGTCAGGTTCTCGAGCTGTTGCAGCGCCGCCTGGCAGGCGAGCAGGGCGTGTTCCTGCTCGCCGGTGACCGGGGGACCCCAGAAGGCCATGATGGCGTCGCCGATGTACTTGTCGATGATGCCCTTGTGCTCGCCGATGGGCTTGGACATCGCGGAGAGGTAGTGGTTGAGCAGGCGCACGATGGCGTCCGGGGTGAGCTGCTCGCCCAGGGAGGTGAAGCCGGCGATGTCGGAGAAGAACACGGTCATGACCCGCTTCTCGCCGGCCTCGGTGAGCGGCTTGCCGGCCAGGAGCGCATTGACGATGCGTGGGTCCACGTACTGGCCGAAGGTGGCCTTGATGGATTCCTTCTCCTTGAGGCCCGAGACCATGTAGTTGAAGGACTGGGCGAGCAGCGCGATCTCGTCGGCGGTGTGCACCTGCACGTGGGCGTCCAGGTTGCCGTTCTTGACGGCGGTGGCGCCGCTGAGGAGTTCCCGCACCGGCTTCACCAAGTTGCGGGCCAGGAAGGCGGCCAAGAGGAAGCCCAGCACCGCGGCGATCACCGTGAGGCCCCAGTTGATGAATATCGCGCGCTGTTCCAGCGCATCGGCGCGCGCGGCGGCGGCCTCGGTGTACTGCCGCATCTTCAGGGAGATGTCGGCCGCCTGCCGGCCCACGAGCCTCAGGTTCTGGTCCACCTGGTCGCGCAGCACGCCGTTGCCCTCCAGGCGCCCCTGCTCGGAGGCGTCGATGGAGGTCTGCATGAGCTGCACCAGGTTGGCACGCAGTGCCGGCAGCGCCTCGAGCTGCGTCTGCAGGGAGGTGAACAGGCCCACCAGGTCCGGGTTGCCGGCGACCTGCGGGGAGGCGAGGGCCGTGCCCACGAGGTTGTGGGCGGAGTCTATGAAGTCATCGGCGCAATGGCCTTCCAGGTAGAACGCCGCGCTCTCCCAGACGTTGCGGTCCGGGAACTGCTGGTGGAGCTTCTGCATGGCGGCGAGCAGGTCATCGCGCTTGCAGGCGCCGAGGGTCTTGCCCAAGGTGTCACCCGCCTGCTCGGCCGCGTCGCGCTGCGCCGTGAACTTGATGTGGATGATGCGCTCGAAGGTGAGCACCTGGACGAGGTTATAGTAGCGCAGGTCGTTCACCTGCTCGTTCAGGGGGATGTCGTACTGGGAGAGGATCGCGAGCTCGTCCTTGAGATGAGCGAGCTGCACGCTGGTGCTGTAGGTGACCACCGCCATGAGCACCAAGAGGATGGACACGATGCCGGTGATCTTGGCCCAGATGGGGTAGCGGATGGCCTCGCGGCCTTGGGTGTCGATTTGAGACATGGTTTATTCGCTCTTGGCGATCCTCTTCAATTCGTACAATAACTCCAGGGCTTCCTTCGGCGACAGCGTGTCAGGGTTGATGCCACGCAGTCTCTCCTCCGCCGCCGAGGGCGGCGGGGCGAAGAGGCCGATCTGCTGTTCCGTGGCGGGTTTCTCCCTGGGCTGGCGCTGGGCGGACTCGAGGCGCGCGAGGTATCCCTTGGCCTGCTCGATGACGGGCTTGGGGATGCCGGCGAGGGCCGCCACCTGCAGGCCGTAGCTTCTGTCCGCGGGACCTTCCTTCACGGCGTGCAGGAACACGAGTTCGTGGGCGTGCTCGGTGGCATCGAGGTGCACGTTGGCGACGCCGGGCACGAGGTCGGCCAGGGCCGTGAGCTCGAAGTAGTGGGTGGCGAAGAGGGTGAACGCGCGCAGTTGCCGCGCGATGTGGCTCGCGGCCGCCCAGGCGAGCGACATGCCATCGTAGGTGGAGGTGCCGCGGCCGATCTCGTCCATGAGCACGAGGCTCTGGTCGGTGGCGTTGTTCAGGATGTTGGCGGTCTCCACCATCTCCACCATGAAGGTGGAGCGGCCGCCGGCCAGGTCGTCCGAGGCGCCGATGCGGGTGAAGATGCGGTCGAGGGGGCCTAAGACGGCGCGACTCGCGGGCACGAAACTCCCGATGTGGGCGAGGATGGCGATGAGCGCGGTCTGGCGCATGTAGGTGGACTTGCCGCCCATGTTGGGGCCGGTGATCACCAGCATGCGGCGCGCGTCGTCGAGCTTGAGGTCGTTGGGCACGAAGGGGGTGTCGATGACCTGTTCCACCACCAGATGCCGACCGCCTTCGATGAGCACCTGGGGCGCGTCGGTCAGTTCCGGCGATGACAGGCGCAGGGTGACGGCGCGTTCTGCGAGATTGGCCAGCACGTCTAGGCT
>DASUBN010000399.1:0-2636 GCA_035763245.1 Gammaproteobacteria bacterium
TGGAAACGCCGGTTGGTGCGCTCCGGGGTGCCTTCGCCCGCGAACATGCGCGTGGGGTCTTCGCCGGTGCGGCGGTAGGGATAGACGCCGCCGGTGTAGGGGTAATGGCCCGGCAGGTTTTCCTTCATGAGGAAGCGCAGGAGCTCGCTCCAGCTCTTGAACTTGGGGGCGGCGATCTTGGGGATCTTCTGGTGGGAGAGGGACTCCACGTAGTTGTTGCCTTCGATGACCTTGCCGCGCACTTCGTAGTTGTAGTGCTCGTCGGTGATGGTCTTGAGGCGGTGAGGCCATTCCCGCAAGTGGTCCAGGGCTTCGGGGGAGAGCTCTTTGACGGCTTCTTGGTAGCGCTGGCGGAGGAGGACCAGGGTGGGGTCTGGCCCTTTCTCAAGATCTTCACTCTTATATATAGAGAGTGGCTCGGGAAGCTTAGGGTCAGAAATTTCCTTCAGGGACTCCCAGAAATGCTGGGCCCGGCCGGCGGCCTCGGCCTGGCGCAGGATGCCGCCGTTGATGCCCCGCCCAGCTTCAGCGATCTCGGCCAGATACCGGACCCGGGCGCCGGGGATGAGCACCGTGGCCCGGGGCTCCTTCACGCGGGTGTCCAGGTGTGGGGACCACTTGTCTTCCGGCAGCTTGAGCTTGGCCCGCAGCAGCCGGCAGAGGTTCACGAACATCCAGGTGATGCCGGGGTCGTTGAACTGGCTGGCGATGGACGGATACACCGGCACTTCCTCGTCCGGCGTCTTGAAGGCGGTGCGGTTGCGCTTCCACTGCTTGCGCACGTCGCGCAGGGCGTCTTCCGCGCCGCGCTTGTCGAACTTGTTGAGCACCACGAGCTCGGCGTAGTCCAGCATGTCTATCTTCTCGAGCTGGCTCGCGGCGCCGTAGTCGCTGGTCATGACGTAGACGGGGAAATCGACCAGGTCCACGATCTCGGAGTCCGACTGGCCGATGCCGGCGGTCTCGACGATGACGAGGTCATAGCCCTGGCCGCGCAGGAAGCCCACGCAGTCGTGCAGCATCCCGCTCACGGCGGCGTGCTGGCGCCTCGTCGCCATGGAGCGCATGAAGACGCGCTTACTGCGCAGGGCGTTCATGCGGATGCGGTCGCCCAGGAGCGCGCCGCCGGTGCGCCGGCGGGTGGGGTCCACCGCCAGGACGGCGATGCGCATCTCCGGGAAGGCCTGGAGGAAGCGCAGGAGCAGCTCGTCCACCACCGAGGACTTGCCGGCGCCGCCGGTGCCGGTGACGCCGATGACGGGGGTCTTCTTGCCGGCCAGCTCCCAGGCCTTGCGCAGCTTCGCGAGCTCGGCCTCGGAGAAGGCGCCCTCTTCCAGGGCGGAGAGCATCTTGCCGACGCTGATCTCGTCTTCCAGCCTGACTTCGGCGGGGCGCTCGGTGGCGCGGCGGTGCTCGGTGGTGCGCTTGACCACGTCCTCGATCATGTGGACGAGGCCCATGTGCATGCCGTCGTTGGGGTGGTAGATGCGCTCGACGCCGTAGCCCTGGAGCTCGGCGATCTCCTCGGGGGTGATGGTGCCGCCGCCGCCGCCGAAGACGCGGATGTGGCCCGCGCCCCGCTCCTTGAGCATGTCCACCATGTACTTGAAGTATTCCATGTGGCCGCCCTGGTAGGAGCTGACGGCGATGCCGTCCGCGTCTTCCTGCAGGGCCGCCCGCACCACGTCTTCCACCGAGCGGTTGTGACCCAGGTGGATGACCTCCGCCCCCTGGCCCTGGATGAGCCGGCGCATGATGTTGATGGCCGCATCGTGGCCGTCGAACAACGAGGCGGCGGTGACGAAGCGCAGCGGGGTCTCGGCCTTCGCCAGTCCTGCCTCAACCTTCTTGGGGGCTGTACTCACCTGGCACCTCTGCAATGCATCTCTTGCCGCCTGGCGGCGTGGGGCCGACTTCGCCTTGCCGGACACGAATTCCGGCTCTACCAGGGACCTGATGGAATAGGAAACCGATATACCTCGTCATTATAGCGGGCTCCCCTTGAACCCGGTCTAAATCTAGGGGTGACATCGGCCGCCCCCGCGCGTATCATCCGCGCGCCCCTGGTACCCCGGGGGCTGATTTTTTCAGTGCCGGGCCTGACAGCCCGATGAAAGCCCACGCCGGCAAAGGGGCCGGCGGCGGCGAAGCCCACAAATCCACGGTTTACCGATACTTTTTCCGTTGCAGGAGGAGCCCATGGAAGTTTTCGCCACCCTCGAGAAGATGGGGCATGAAGAGGTCGTGTTTTTCCAGCATAAGGAATCCGGCCTCAAGGCCATCGTGGCCATCCACAACACCACGCTCGGCCCGGCCTTGGGCGGCCTGCGCATGTGGCCCTACAAGAACGAGGATGAGGCGATCACCGACGTGCTGCGCCTCTCCAAGGGCATGACCTACAAGGCCGCGGTGTCGGGCCTGAACCTGGGCGGCGGCAAGGCGGTGATCATCGGCGAGCCTTCCCAGAAGTCCGAGGCCTTGTTCCGGGCGCTCGGCCGCTTCGTGCAGTCGCTCGGCGGCCGCTACATCACGGCCGAGGACGTGAACACCAGCATCGCGGACATGGACTACATCTTCATGGAGACGGACTACGTGACCGGCGTGCACCCGGTGCACGGCGGCAGCGGCGACCCCTC
>DASUBN010000400.1:0-2833 GCA_035763245.1 Gammaproteobacteria bacterium
CGCAGACGGTCCATGAGCCCGGCCGGCGGGGGGAGGGTCTTGCCCTGCCCGAGCCCCCCCAGCATGGCGAGGGTGCTCTTGAGTACGTCGCCCAGGAGCGGGATGTGCTCGGAGGGCAGTGGCTGGTCCTGCTCCTTGAGCCCCGCCACGTAACGGTGCAGAGGCTCCACGATGGCAGCGATGTTGGAGGCGCCGGCCAGGGCCGCGCTGCCATTCAGGGTGTGCAGGGCGCGCACCGCTTCCTCGGTGACGCTGCGGTCCACCAGGACCTGCTGGCGGAAGGCTTCCAGCACCGCGAGATGGCCCTCGGCCTCGCGCTTGAAGATGTCGTAGAGCACGGGGTCCATGGCCACCTGGGGCGGTAGCACCTCGACCCGGGGCATGATGACGGTGGGTTCCTCCGCGCCCGGGAGCTGCAAGCCCGCGGGGCGGATCATGGTGGGCTCCTCCGCGGGAGCGACGTGGGCCGGCGCGCCGGCACCAGCCATCGCCGGCTGCTCGCCGCGGCTCAGGGCGAAGGCCGCATCCACCATGGGCTGCACGTTCACCTTGGGCGTGGTGCCCACCTCGAGCTGCTCCACAAGTTCGGGCAGCGCCGCGATGGACATGTCGATGAGGGCGAACATCTCGTCGGAGGGTTCGACCGTCTGGTCGATGACCCGGTTCAGCATGTTCTCCAGCGCCCAGGCGAACTCGCCGATGAGGCGCGCGCCCACCATGCGGCCGCTGCCCTTGAGCGTATGGAAGGAGCGGCGCAGGGTGGCGAGCGCCTCGCGGTCGCCCGGGTTGCTGCGCCAACGCGGGAAACTCTCGCGCAGGGAGTTCAGCTCCTCCTGGGCTTCCTCCAGGAAGATCTCCACGATCTCGGGGTCCACGTCCTCCGCCGCCACGGCGGGGCCGGAGAGCACCGGTGCCGCGGCCGGCGGCGGCGAGGATTTTGCGGGAGTGGCAAGCGCGGCCTTCGCGGGCGCGGGCTTGGGCTGCACCAGCGCCGGCGCACGCTCCTCCACCATCGTGGGCTCTTCCTTGATGATGGTCGCTTCGTCCGGGGTCTCGGAGAGGGAGATCTCCTCCACCGTGGCGCCGCCCATCACGATGTCTTCGCCGGGCATGGACTCGAGACCGGCGGACGCAGTGCCTGTGCCCGTGCTCACATAGGGGTCGTCTTCCTCCGGGTATTCCTCTCCCACCGGGAAGCCGAGCGCCGCCACGCAGGCCTCGGCGTTGTCCAGCATGGAGAGCGGGTTGCCGCGACCCTGCTGCACGGTCTCGAGGTAGAACTCCATGCTGACGATGGCATCCGCCATGCGGTCCAGCTCGTTCTGGGCAGGCACGGCCTTGCCGGAGAGCAGCCGCTTCAGGATGTACTGGCGCAGGCTCGCGAGCAGGTCCACCACGCGCTGCATGTCCAGGAAACGGAAGCTCGCCTGGATCTCGCGCATGTGGCGCGGCAGCGGCTTCAGCACGTCGCGGTGCGACGGGTCGTTCACGAACTCGACGATGGCTTCCTTGACCCGCGCCATGTTGATGATGGACTCGCGGATGACAGCCGCCTGCACCTCGCGCATGTCGCCCTGGGAGCCGCTGGAAGTGCCGACGCCGCCCTTGGCGTCGGGGGAGACGAGTTCGGTGATGGCGTCGTCGAGGCCGGTCTCCACCCGCACGATGCCGCTCGCGATGTCCATGAGCGCCGCCTCATCGGGTGCACCCTTGGCGGACAGGATCTGCTGCAGGTTGCTGCGCTGGGCCTCGAGCTCCTGGTTGAGCTTGGGCAGGCCGAGCACCGTGAGGGTGTCGCCCACCTTCTTGATGAGTTCGTCCAGCGGCTGCAGTTCGCCCGTATCGGACTTGCCCATGCGCACGAAGATGTCGAGGGTGTCCTTGATGCGGCCGATGTCCTCGCGGATGGCGCCGGATACGGTGCGCATCAGGTTGACGTTGGGGCCGGAGAGACTGTCGCGGGCCTCGGCCACTTCCGCCTGCTGGGGCAGGAGCTCGCCGAGCTTGAAGGATTCCTTGATGGCCGCGATGCGCTTGCCGTGGGTGCCGGCGCGGCCGATGTAATACAGGAGGTTGTTGACGAGATCCTGGGCCGGGTCTTCGGCCGCCTGGCTCTCACCCTGCTCCATGAGCTTCTTGATCTGCCGATCCACCTGGCCGAGCAGCTGCTTCAGGCTGACGTCGGCCTCGATGCCGCCCTCGCGCAGGCCCTCGATGATGCCGCCCACGATCCACCAGAGCTCGAACACGGCGGGCGTGGTGGCCGCCTGCTCCAGCTTCTCGGCGGAATCCGCCAGCACCGCGAGGTGCTTGGCCGCGTCATCGCCCTTGTACCAGCCTAGCAGCGCCGCCTGGAACTTGGGCCGGACCTTGCCGGCCAGCCCCTTGATGTCCACCGCCTTGGGCGCCGGCACCTGGGCCGCCATGCTGGCGGTGCTGCGACCGGCGAGATTGTAGGCGAACAGCGCGCTCTCGGAGAGCAGCGGTTGGCCGCGCACCGTGCGCAGATCGTTGAGCAGGGAAAGCAGCGCCAGCGGCATGTCGCGCCGGCCGCCGATAACGCGCTCCAGGTAGTCCGGAAGCTGCAGCATGGCGCGCATGAGCACTTCGAAGGCAGCGTCGCTGCGCTGCACTTCGCCCGACTCGAAGCCGCGCACCACCGACTCCATCTCCTCGGCGAGCATGGCCGCGCCGTAGACCTCGACGATGCGCAGCGTGCCCTGCACCTGGTGCAGGAGCTCGAGGCACTGGGTGAGCGCTTCCTTGTCTTCGGCCTTCTCGACATAGGTCTCGAGCGCCTGACGCGCGCGCACCAGGGTGTGATCAAGCTCGT
>DASUBN010000401.1:0-5942 GCA_035763245.1 Gammaproteobacteria bacterium
TGGCCCACCAGCACCGTGAACTCGTCGCCGCCGTGGCGGGCGAGGGTATCCCAGGGGCCGAGGCATTGCTTGAGCCGCTGTGCCACCTGCACCAGGAGCTCGTCACCGGCGGCGTGTCCCAGGCTGTCGTTCACCACGTTGAAGCTGTCCAGGTCGATGAACAGCACCGCGTAGCCAGGCGAACTCAGGGGCTGGCTGCGCTCCATGGCTTTGGCGAGGCGCTCGATGAACAGCGTGCGGTTCGGCAGGCCCGTGAGGGGGTCGTGGGTGGCGTTGTGGCGAAGCTGCTCCTCGACGCGTTTCTGCTCGGTGACATCGCGCACCGTGCCGATCATGAATCGATGGTCGTCCATGTCGATGGTACCGATGCTATGGGTGACGCTGATGCGCGTCCTCTTGTCCTTGCAGAGCAGCGTGGATTCGTAGTTGTTCGGCACGGCCTCGCCGCGTTGACGCCGCAGGAACCGGTCATCGGCGGCGGCCAGCTCGTCCGGCGGGAAAATGTCCCGGTAGCTCATGCCGGTGAGCTCCGCCTCGGTGTAGCCCAGCATGGTGGCGAAGGCGTGGTTCACGTAGCTGTAGCGGCCATTCTCGTTGATGAATACCCCCACCTGGCTGTGATCCACCAGCATGCGGTAGCGCTGCTCTGAGCTCTGCAGCGCCGCCTCCATGCGTTTGCGGGCGGTGATGTCGTGCAATGAACCTTCGTAGTAGGAAACCCCGCCCTCTTCGTCGCGCACCACGCGCGCGCTCAAGGAGATCCATATGCTCTGGCCGTCGCGCCGGCGCATCTCCACTTCCCTGCCTGTCACTCGGCCTACCCGCTCGAGTTCCGTATTGATGGTGCTGCGCTCGGCTGGGCTGCGGTAAAGCTCACTGATGTTCTTGATATTGCCGAACATTTCCTCGGGTGTCTCGAAGCCGAAGATCCCAGCGAGGGCCTGGTTGGCCTTGAGGTACTGGCCGGTGGGGGTGCTCTGGTACATGCCCACTACGGCGTTCTCGAAGATGGCACGGTATTTCTGTTCTGCGGCGAGCAACGCTTGCTGGGTGCGCCGCTCCTCGGTGATGTCGCGGATGGTGCCGGTACTGGCGAGACGGCCACCCAGCATGATGGGGCCGGAGCGCACCGAAGCCAGTACCCGGGTATGGCCGTCCTTCTTGAGCAGCTGTACCTCGTAGGCATTCTGCTCCCATTGGCCAGCACGGCGCTTCTTCCACAGTTCGTCGAGGAAGCGCCGATCTTCCGGGGCGATGAAGTTCATATAGGGACTGCCCGTCATCTCCATCACGTCGTAACCCAGCATGTCGGCGTAGGCTTGGTTGACGTAGGTATAGACACCCTCCTGGGTGATGAATACACCATCCTGGCTGTGATCCACGAGCGTGCGGTACTTCTGCTCTGAGAGCTGCAGCGCTGCCTCCACTTCTTTGCGGGCACTCACGTCCACGAAGCTGCCGGCGATGCGCAGCAGCTTGCCGGAGGCGTCGCGCACTGCCTGGGCGTTCTCCGAGATCCAGATGAGGCTGCCGTCCCGCCGCCGCACTTGGGCTTCGCGGTTCTCTACCTGGCCGTCACGGTGCAACGCGGCGAGCAGTTCTACGCGCATCTGGGGATCGGCGTACACCTGGGTGCCGATGTCCTGTACGGCCTGGAGCAGTTCCTCCGGCGAGCCGTATCCCAACAGTCGCGCCAGTACCGGGTTGGCTTCCAGGAAGCGCCCCTCGGAGCTGCTCACATATACGGCTTCCACGGCGTGGTCCAGGGCGCTCTTGCGACTGTTCTCGGTCACAGGGTCGGTGGGAACCAGGTCTTGCACGATGCTGAGCACGTAGTCTTCCCCCTCGAAGGACACCACCTCGGCGTTCAGCAAACCCTGGTATTCGCCTCCGTCGCGTCGTCGATAACTCGCCGGCTGGTTAGCGATACGGTGGTATTTGCGCAAGGCGTTGAGGAAGCGCTCGCGGCGGGCTTTGTCCCAGAACCCGAGGGCGACCGGGTTCTGACCGATGACGGACGAGCGGGAATAGCCCAGCACCCGCTCGAAGGCGTCGTTGACGTCCACATAGAGGTCGTCGGCAAGACGCGTGAGCGTCACCAGATTCGGCGAATAGTTGAAGGCGCTGGCGAGTTTCACGCCGCGTCACCTGCCCCTTGGCGGCTATCCCAGCCGGAGTCGCCCGGAAACCGGGCGGCAGGCGTCCTGCATTAAGTAAATTTAGGCCAAATACCCGGCGCTGCCTATACGCCTTGCGATGAGCAGGGCGGGGTTTTTGTAAACCCCTGCATATATAAGAGGTTAGGCCGCAGTATTCGAAATCACCTGATGATCAGGGTGATTCTGTCCGAAGCCACAGGGGCTCGAAGGGCACATAGGCGGAGTTCCCCATGAGGGGTAAGCGGATTGGCAAGCAGCCTGGTGTGGTTTCAGAGCTCCGCCGCGGTGAGAGCCACCGCCGCCGCCAAAGTCACCCCCGCCGCCATGCAGTAGCTGATGAACAGCATGCAGAATTTAACGCTGGTCATGAACCAGGACTGACGATAGAAGAAACGCAGCGCCAGGAACAGGTAGATGGTCACGTACCAGCCAGCCACGGTCCCAGCTTCCCGCTTCAGGGGTTCGAGCCAGATGATATGCCGGGCGCCGAAGCCGATGAGCATCACCGCCAGCATCACCACGAAAACGAAGGCATGGTAGTGCAGCGTGAAGACGAAGTGTTCGGTGAAGAGACGCTTGGAGCCGATATAGAGCAGCTTCAGGAACAGGGCGATGAGCGGCATGAACAAGAGCATCATCTTCGGCAGGTTCTGATAGAGCTGGTGCTTGAACTGGTCCTGGTTGTCCTTGATCTTGGAGAGCTTGTCGATGAAGCTGCTTTCGGCGGCATCCTTGGGTTTGTAATCGGATGGCAGGTCGATGTCGATGTCACCACCGTTATAATTGTAGGAGGCCGTGGAGCGGTGTTTGCTCGCGGCGGCGGGCGCGGAATCGGTGGTGACCGCCGCAACCTGCGCTCTAGTGGCGCCAGACGGTGCGTTGGCGACCTGATCAAGCTTGGCGAGCTGATCCATGACGATGGCTTCGGCGAAACGTTTCTCCGCCTCATCCTCCCCGGGCTTCGCCTTGATCTCCGCCAGAGCCTTCTTGAGTTCCGTCCGGGTCGCCTCACGATCCGCCACGCTCATCTCGGCGCGGGCCTTGGGGCTCAGATTCGAGGTCTTGCCAGTGCTCGCGGACGGTGACCACAGGAAGGCCGCCAGGAAGAAGAACACCACGCTGCTGAACAAGTACAGGCGGAATGGCTTGATGTAGCGCTCTTGGCGACCGATACAGTACTCACGGGTCAGGAAGCCGGGGCGGAACAGGAGCGGCACGATGCTGTGGATGAACTTGGTGTCGAAGCCGAAGTGGGTGCCGGCAAAGTCCTCGGTGATCTCTCGCAGGCTTGAGACCGCGCTATGGTTGCGCTGGCCGCACTCGGCGCAGAACCTGCCATTGAGCGGTGTGCCGCAGTTGCGGCAACGCTCGGTCTCGGGCATGAGCACAAGGCCGGGCAGCGTCGAAGTACCGGCCAGGGATTGATCCACGTCCAGCACGCGGCGGCTGGTCTTGAGTTTCTCGCCGAAACGCGTGACCCCTTCTGCGCGCATGCGCGGTGCATGCTCGGTGAGATAGCGGTCGAGTTCGACGCGGCCGGCGAGGGTGTACTGCACCACGCGGCGCGCCGTGGTCGGGGAGCCGCGGGTGGAGTCCAGGTCCTCAGGACTCAGGATGCGGGCGTCGGTGAAGCCGGGCAGCGCCAGCATGGCGCGCACGTGGTCAGCGAGCCAGGTGTCGAACTCGGGCGCGAGTTCCGCGCCGATGTCCAGCGTGACCTCGTAGACCAGGGGCTTCTTCATGCCGGGAGCGGTTTCGCAAACGGATGCGTACCGAGCTCGCTTGGGTCGAAGTCGTCCACCGCGACGATCTCCGCGGTGAGCTCCTCCAGACGCAGTAGCTCGCGCGCCTCTTGGGCGTTGATAAGCTTCGCTTCCTCGGCCGCCAGCACGGTGGAGGCGCCGCCGCTCTCCGGGATGCGACCGGCCTTCTCGGCCTCGCGGATGCGCCGCTCCACCGGTTCGAGCCGGACCGCGAGCTCCAGCGCCTCGGTGAACATGCCCACGGGTGAATGCTCGTCGCTCACGTAGGTGTTGCGGGTGAGACGCGTGCGGGCGCCGCCCGGGATGGAGATGAGTTCCGCCACGGCATGACCTAGTTTGTCGTCCGGCGCAGAGTACATGCGACCACGAGGGAAGATTAGGAAGCGCAGCACCGCTGCCACCGGTTTGTTGGGGAAGTTCCGCAGGAAGCCGTGCATCTGCTCCTGCAGGCGGTAGAGCGCATCGCGACAGGCCCATTCGACCAGCGGCAGGTCCTCGGTCGGGCGGTTCTGGTCCTCGAAGCGCTTCAGGGCTGCGGAGGCGATGTACATATAGCTCAGCATGTCACCCAGGCGTGCCGAGAGTTTCTCCTTCTTCTTGAGGGTGCCGCCCAAAGTGAGCATGGCGGCGTCGGAGGCGAGCACGAAGGCCGCGCTATAGCGGTTGATATGCTGGTAGTAACGTTCGGTCGGGGTCACCACCGGCACGCGCGTGAACTTGGCGTTCGTGAGCGCGAGCCAAAGGGAGCGCGCCGCGTTGCTGATGGCGAGCCCGATGTGGCCGAATAGTGCGTGATCGAACTCCACCACCGCAGCCGGATGATCTACGGAGGCGGCGGCGCGCATTTCCTTCAATACGAAGGGGTGGCAGCGGATCGCGCCCTGGCCGTAGATCATCAGGTTGCGGGTGAGGATGTTGGCGCCTTCGACGGTGATGGCGATGGGGATGGACTGGTAGCCGCGTCCGAGGTAGTTGCGGGGCCCGAGCTGGATGCCCTTGCCGCCGTGGATGTCCATGGCGTCGTTGCCCACATGGCGCGCCATCTCGGTAACATGGCATTTGGAGATGGCGGCGCACACCGCGGGCGCCTCGCCCTGGTCGATGGCGCCGGCAGTCATGGTGCGCACCGCTTCCATGGCGTAGAGCGTGCCACCCATGCGCCCCAAGACCTCGTCGATGCCGTCGAAGCGGGCGATGGGTAGCCGGAACTGCTTGCGCACACGCGCGTAGGCGCCGCTGGTGTAGACGCCGAGCCGTGAACCACCGCAGGTGTTGGAGGGCAGGGAGATGGCGCGGCCCGCGCCCAGGCATTCCATGAGCATGCGCCAGCCGTGGCCGGCCATCTTGGGGCCGCCGATGATGAAGTCCAGCGGCACGAATACGTCCTTGCCGTGGGTCGGGCCGTTCTGGAAGGGCAGGTTGAGCGGGAAGTGGCGCCGGCCGATGCTGACGCCGGGCAGCTGCGGCGGGATGAGCGCACAGGTGATGCCGTAGTCGTCCACCTGGCCCATGAGGTGGTCCGGGTCCATGAGCCGGAAGGCGAGCCCCAGCACGGTAGCCACCGGCGCGAGAGTGATGTAGCGCTTGTTCCAGTTGAGGCGCATGCCGATGACTTCCTTGCCTTCCCACATGCCCTTGCACACCACGCCGGTGTCGGGGATGGAGGCGGCATCGGACCCGGCGGTGGGACCGGTGAGCGCGAAGCAGGGCACGTCAGTGCCCGCGGCGAGGCGCGGCAAGTAGTGGTTCTTCTGTTCCTCCGTGCCGTAGCGCAGCAGGAGTTCCGCGGGCCCGAGGGAATTCGGCACTGCGACGATGGAGGCGCAGGTGGGGCTGCGGGTGGCGATCTTGGCCAGCACCTCGGAGTTCGCCAGGGCCGAGAACTCCCGGCCGCCGTAGCGCTTCGGGATGATCATGGCGAAGAAGCCCTTCTTCTTCAGGTAGTCCCAAGCCTCGGGCGGCAGATCGCACCATTCGTGGGTGACCTTCCATTCGTCAATCATGGCGCAGAGCTCCTCCA
>DASUBN010000402.1:0-12248 GCA_035763245.1 Gammaproteobacteria bacterium
CATATCCGGTAGAAACGGCCAAAAGATGACCGCCCAGCTCATAGACGGGAAAGCCTTCGCTGCGGAACTGCGCCGGGACGTGGGCCGTCAGGCTGCCACCCGCAGGCGTGCCCCGGGCCTGGCCGTGGTGCTGGTGGGCCAGGACCCGGCCTCGGAGATCTACGTCCGCAACAAGCACCAGGCCTGCGAGGACGCGGGACTCGTGTCCCGAGCCTTCAACCTGCCCAGCGACACGTCAGAAGACAAGCTACTCAGCCTCATCGATGAGCTCAACCAGGATCCCGCCATCGACGGCATCCTGGTGCAGCTGCCCCTGCCCCCCCACATACGCACCGAGCTCGTCATCGAACGCATCCGCCCGGACAAGGACGTGGACGGTTTCCACCCCTACAACGTAGGCCGCTTGGCCCAGCGCATCCCCAAGCTCCGGCCCTGCACACCCTACGGCATCGTCAAGCTCCTGGAACACTACGGCGAGAAGTTCATGGGCAGGCACGCGGTGGTGGTGGGCGCCTCCAACATCGTAGGTCGGCCCATGGCCCTGGAACTCCTGCTCATGGGATCCACGGTGACGGTGTGCCATCGCTTCACCGCCCATACCGATCAGCACGTGCGTGAAGCGGACATCCTGGTGGTGGCCGTGGGTAAGCCTGAACTCGTGAAAGGCGGCTGGGTGAAACCCGGCGCCACAGTGATCGATGTGGGCATGAACCGCCTGCCAGATGGCAAGCTGGTGGGAGACGTGGAGTTCACCACCGCCCGGGAACGGGCTGCGCTCATCACCCCGGTGCCGGGGGGCGTGGGTCCCATGACGGTCACTATGCTATTGGTGAATACCCTGAGCGCCGCCGAAGAGCACGACAAAAGGCATTGATCATTTGCGGCGCCAAGTGGTGCCGCCGGCTCCATCCTCAATCACGATTCCCGCTGCGTCCAGTTCCGCTCTGAGGCGATCCGCTTCCTTCCAATCCTTGGCTGTCCGTGCGGCCTTGCGCGCCGCGATGAGCTTCTCCACGTCTGCGGCGGAGATGCCGTCTTGCCGGACCGCTCCCGATTGGAGATAAGCCTCGGGATCGGACTGGAGGATACCGAGCAGCCCGCCAAGCTCTTTGAGCAGGGCCGCGAGGCTGACCGCCTCCGCCGGTTTCGTATCCTTGAGGATATTCACTTCCCGGGCGAGGTCGAAGAGCACGCTCACCGCCACAGGGGTGTTGAAATCGTCGTCCATAGCCGCCGTGAACCGGGTGCGGAAAGCATGTTCATGAGGGGCATCACCAGCGGGCATGTTGCGCAGTGCGATATAAAGACGGCCGAGGCCAGTGCGCGCCTGATCCAGCTGCTGGTCGGAATAGTTGAGTGGGCTGCGATAATGGCTGCCCAGGATGAAATAACGGACCACCTCGGCCGGATAGACCTTGAGCACGTCCCGCACGGTGAAGAAGTTGCCCAGTGACTTGGACATCTTCTCGTCATCCACGTTCACAAAGCCGTTGTGCATCCAGACATTGGCGAAATGCTCCCCGGTGGCCCCCTCCGATTGGGCAATCTCGTTCTCGTGATGAGGGAACTTGAGATCCATGCCGCCGCCGTGGATGTCGAAATGCTTGCCGAGCGCCGCGACGGACATGGCCGAACATTCGATGTGCCAGCCAGGGCGGCCCGCGCCCCAGGGCGAGGGCCAGGAAGGCTCTCCGGGTTTGGCACTTTTCCACAGCACAAAATCCAGGGGATCGCGCTTGGCCGCGTCCACCTCCACCCGCTCGCCGGCCCTCAAGTCCTCCAGGCGCTTGCCTGAGAGCTTGCCGTAGCCCTCAAAGCTCCCCACCGCGTAGAAGACATCGCCGTCCGTACCCTGATAGGCATGCCCCTTCTTCATGAGCTCACTGATCATGGCCACCATGTCATCGATGGCCTGGGTAGCACGGGGTTCCTGATCCGGCCGCAGCACGTTGAGCGCCCGTTCGTCTTCATGGGTAGCATTGATGAAGCGACCGGTCAATTCGCCGACGCTCTCGCCGTTCTCTGCGGCGCGCTTGATGATCTTGTCATCGATGTCGGTGACGTTGCGCACGTAAGTAAGCTTGTAGCCGCTCGCCCGCAGCCACCGGGCCACGGCGTCGAACACCACCAGCATCCTGGCATGGCCAATATGCATGTGGTCGTAGACCGTGAGACCGCAGACGTACATGCGCACTTCCGGCGAGCGTATCGGCTTGAACGCTTCTTTCCGGCGGGTTAAAGAATTGTAGATCTCGAGCATGCGCTTCAAGTCTTCTTGGTTTCGTCCAGGGCCTGCTGCAGGCGTTTCTCCACCCTCCCTGGTGGCATGAGCTTCCACAGACGCTCCATCTCAGGGCCATCCAGCCGGCCGGTGAGGACCGCCCGCAGGGGCTTGAATAGGTCCTTCCCCGAAAGGCCCGCCGCCGCGCCCACCGCCTTGGAGAAAGGCTTGAACTCTGGTGCGCCTAGCTTGAGTGCGGCGAGGGCCGCTTCGAATAGCTGCGGGGTCGCCGCCGCCAAAGCCGCGCGCGCCTCGACCGAGACGGCCAAGGACTCATCGTAAACGATACGCGCCCAATCGGCCCCTTCTGACGGACGGCTCAGGTTGCCCCGCACCGCTTCCACGAACGCCATCCGCTCCGTCGCGGGGACGAGATCCGCCACCCCGGGACTCGCCGCCTCCATCCAGCCCCATAGCCGCTCCGGGGCCGTATGCCTCACGGCTTCTCCCTGCCAATGCTCCAGCTGCTTGTGATCGAAGTGGGCCGGAGAATGGCCCAGATGACTGACATCGAAACCCTGGGCCAAGGTGCCGAAACCCTCCAGGGCATTGCTGGCATAGGTATGGCCCAGGCGCGCCAGGTAATTGAGCAAAGCCTCCGGCAGGATGCCTTCGGCCCGTAACTCGTTGAGGCTGCCACCGCCTTCGCGCTTGGAGAGCGGCGCCCCGCCCTGGCCCACGATGAGGGAGAGATGGGCATAGTGCGGTGCTGGAAGCCCAAGAGCCTGCAGCAGCAGCAACTGGCGCGGGGTATTGGCGAGATGATCCTCGCCGCGCAGCACGTGGGTCACACCCATCAGAGCATCGTCCACGGCATTGCTGAAGAAGAAGGCTGGGCTGCCGTCCGCGCGACGGATGATGAAATCCCCGATGTCCCGGTGGGCGAAGACCTGTCGGCCGCGTACCAGATCCTCGAACACAGTTTCGCCGCCCTCCGGCACCCTGAAGCGCAGCGCCGGCTTCAGACCCTTGGCGAGCCGCGCCTCGATGTCGCTCGTAGTGAGCTTGTCGCAGGTGCCGGCATAGCGCGGTGGCTGGCCGGCGGCGAGCTGGGTCTTACGCGCGATCTCCAGTTCCTTGGCGGTGCAGAAGCAGGGATAGACGAGCTCCTTCGCCGCGAGCTTGTCCAGGTATGCGGAATACAACTGACTGCGTTCCGACTGGCGGTAAGGCCCCTTCGCACCGCCGACGTCGGGTCCTTCCTGCCAGCTCAGCCCAAGCCAGGCCAGATCTTCCCGCAAGGCGTCTTCGAAAGCCCGGTCGGAACGGGCAGCATCCGTGTCCTCGATGCGCAGGATGAAACTGCCGCCGTCACGGGCGGCCAACAGCGCACTGAATAACGCCGTGCGGGCGTTGCCCACGTGCACATGGCCCGTGGGACTGGGGGCGAAGCGGGTACGGGTGGTCATAAGGCCGGCATTTTATCAGGGGGCCGCCCCGAACTACGGCCGGGTATTGGTTATGATGAGATATCGTCAGTCTTGGAGTGCCCCATGCGCGCCCCGCTCACCGCCCTCCTGATCCTGGTCCTGCTTCCCGCCTGCAGCCAGGCACCCGTGCAGCCCGCTCCGGTGCAGTCGGCACCGGTGACCACTCCACCACCGGCCCCAGCCACTGCTCCTCCTTCGGCTCCAGCTGTCGCTCCACCACCGCAGGTCCAAGCGCCTGCGCCCGCCGCCCCTCCGCCGGTGCACGAAGTGCCGGTGGACAAGGAGCACCGCGAGGTGCTGATCCACACCAACTATGGCGACATCACCCTGCAGTTGGACGCCACCCAGGCACCGGTGACCGTCAAGCATTTTCTCACCTACGTCAAAGACCGCTATTTCAATGGCAGCGCTTTCTACCGGGTGATACCGGGCTTCGTGATCCAAGCCGGCGATTACACGGCTGGTCTCGACTATCGCCCACCCAGACAGAAGTCCATCCCTTTCGAAAAGAACGCCTTGACCAACCTGCGCGGCAGCGTGGCCATGGCACACGATCAAGATCCGAACAGCGCGAATGCGGCATTCTTCATCAATCTGCAAGATAACATCCAACAGCTCGCTCCGGATGCCGGCAACCCCGGTTACGCAGTGTTCGGTCAGGTGGTGGCAGGCATGGATGTGGTGGACAAGATCGCCGCCGTGAAGACCCACACTGTGACACTGTTGAACGCGGTGGCACCTTACGACGACGTACCGGTGAAGCCGGTCAAGATACTCAAGATGACGCTGCTACCCATGCCGCATGCCCGGAAGCAGTGACCGCCCTGTATGATTGGATGCAGAATCACTCGTCAGAGGGTCACCATGCGTGCATCGCTCACTGTTCTCTCGCTCCTGACCCTGCTCGCTGCCTGCAGCCAGACGCCAGTGCAACCCGCCGCCGCGCCAGCCACGCCGCCTCTGCCGGCCCACCCGCTGGTGAAGATCGTGACCAACTTGGGCGATATGACCGTGCAGCTCGATACCGCCCGGGCTCCGCTCACGGTGGCCGAATTCCTCCGCCACGCCGAAGCCCATAAGTACGACAACACCAGTTTCTATCGCATCATGCCGGGCTTCGTGATCCAGGCGGGCGACTTCAGCGCCGACTACAAGCCATTGCCGGAAGAGAAGCCGATCCCGAATGAATCGGGCAACGGCCTTAGCAACCTCCGGGGCACCCTTGGTTTGGCCCGGGAGGCGGGCCCCCACACGGGAAGCTACGTCTTCTACATAAACCTGGCGGACAACCGGAAGCTCGACCCGCGACCCGACCGCTGGGGCTACGCGGTGTTCGGCCAAGTGGTGGAGGGTCTCGACGTGATGGACAAGATCGCAGCGGTCCCAACCCACGACCTGACGACCGAGCACCACGATGAATTCCCCAATGCACCTGTGATCCCTGTGACCATCGAGAAAGTGGTAGTAGTGCCGCAAGAGGCATCCGGAGCACCGTGACCACGCTGTTCATCTCCGACCTGCACCTGGATGGATCACGGCCGGATATCACCGGCCTGTTCCTGAAGTTCCTGCGGGAAGAGGCGCGGGGCGCCTCTTCCCTCTACATCCTCGGGGATTTCTTCGAAGCCTGGATCGGGGACGATGACGACGACCCCCATCACGCCAAGGTGATGGGGGGGCTGAAGGAACTCACTGCCACGGGTATCCCAGTATCGCTCATGCACGGCAACCGGGACTTCCTCATCGGCGAGCGCTTCACGGCCAGGACGGGGGTGAAGCTGCTGCCCGAACCCACGGTGCTCGACCTCTACGGTACCCCCACCCTGCTGCTGCACGGGGACACACTCTGCACCGACGACAGGGAATACCAGATGGTCCGGCGCATGCTGCGGGACCCGGCCTGGCAGAAGGACTATCTGTCGAAATCCCTCGCCGAGCGCCGCGCCATCGCCGCCCACGCCAGGGAACAGAGCAAGCTCCATACTGCGTCCAAAGCCGAGTACATCATGGATGTGAACCAACAGGCGGTGGAGGATGTCATGCGTCGGCACGGCGTGGATCGGCTGATCCATGGTCACACCCACCGTCCGGCGGTGCACCGTTTCAAGTCAGAGGGCAAGGACAAGGAACGGGTGGTGTTGGGGGACTGGTACACCCAGTCGAGCCGGCTGCGCTGGGACAGCGACGGTGGGGTGCTGGAAGATGCAAGGGTCGCCGACGGTGACGCCTGAAGCTAAACCGGGACTCCACTGTGAAACCGAAAAACTTTGTCTTCTGAACGTATGAGTTCCGCCTCCGCCGCGGCGATGGCCTCCACTCTCTCATCCACGTCCCCTGTCCCATATTTGCGCGCCATTCCGAGATAGAGCCGGAAATGCCGCGCCTCGGCGGCGTGCAGCCCCGCGTAGAACCCTGCCAGGTCTTCTTCCAGCACCGGCACCAGCACCTCGAAGCGTTCGCAGGATCGCGCCTCGATGAAGGCCCCGATCACCAACAGGTCCGTCATGCGCTCCGGTTCCTTCTTGCGCAGGTGCTTGCGCAGACCCTCCGCGTAACGGGCCGGACCCAGCGGAAGATAGGGGACGCCGCGGCGGCGCATGATGCGGTTGACCTGCTCGAAATGCCGCAACTCCTCCCGGGCCAGCTTGGAGAGCGCCTCCTGCATCTCCGGCAGCCGCTCGCCATAACGGAACATGAGGTTGAAGGCCGTGGCTGCCGCCTTCTTCTCGCAGTTCGCGTGATCCGTGAGCAGCACTTCTTGCTGGACGAGTGCTGCTTTCACCCAGGCCTTGGGCGTGGCGCAAGCGAGCAACTCCTTCACCGTGGCGTGAGTGTTCATTCCTTATAACCGATGATGAGGTCCATGACATTGGTGCCGGTTGGGCCCGTATGGATCAGGTCGCCACTGGCTTCCAGGAACGCACTGGCGTCGGCGCGGCGCAGACAATCAGATGCATCGTAACCGCCTTCCTCACCGCGAGCCAGGCTGCCGCCGTCTATGAGGGCGCCGGCATCATCGGTTACCCCGTCATTGCCGTCAGTCCCCGCAGCCAGGAACCAGATACCTGGGCATCCGGAGAGGATCCGGGCCGCCGCGAGGGCGAGGTGCTGGTTGCGACCGCTCCGTCCTGGTTTCTCGGGCAGCTTCACCGTTGTCTCACCACCCCAGACATGCACACCTGGCTCGCCCTCCAGCAATGACCGCGCCAGGGCGGCGCCGCATTCAGCCGCATCCGTAACCGGTAACAGCGGATGGAGATATGTCTTCAGCCCCACAGTCTTGGCAGCGGCAGCCACCGCGTTCCGCGCCATGGAATTGGAAGCGACGATATGGGCCTGTACCCGAGAATCCACACGTGTGGGTGGCTGAAACGGCAGCCCGGCGAAAAGAGCCGGCAACTCCGGCAGCGCCTTCCCGTCGGGAGGGAGCAGTAGATCGGAGCCGATGTCCGACATCACATCGCCGGGCACGTCCGAGATCAGCAGGAGCGTGGTGCGACGCCCATGGAGATGCTCCGCGAGTCGGCCGCCCTTTATACGGGACAGGCCGGCGCGCACCCGGTTTATGGCGGAGATGGGCAGGCCGCTACCCAAGAGCCAGGCGTTGAGCTGGCGCAGGATCATCAGGTCCACACCTTCGACCGGCACCTCTACAATACTGGAAGTGCCCCCGGAAACGAGAAACAGGAACTCCGCATCCGCCGGCGCTTCCCTCAGGAACCGCAGCAAGGCATCTCCAGCTACGAGACTCTGGGCATCCGGTAGTGGATGACCGGCTTCAAGGGTCGTGATACGCGGACCCTGGTAAATCGAGGTATCCAGAAACCCGTAGCGGGTCACCACCAGGCCGGCCGCAAGCTCCTGTGATGCCGCATCCAAGGCCCCGGCGCTCATGGAAGCCGCCGCCTTGCCCAAAGCAACCAGCCGATAGCCTGGTCTGGGCGGGTGTTCCGCAAGCCAGGCATGCACCACACTGCGGCCATTCACGGCCGCAAGGCCCTGGCGGAAGAGATCCAGCAGTTGATTACGGGGATCGGATCGCACGTCGCGTATGGTCCTGGCGGCGTGCGGGAGATCAGGAAACGTTATACATTTCGATGACGGATTTTCCGCCCTTGTTCTTGCGCTGCTTGGCCTCGTCGGAACGCTCCTGCTCCAGGGAAGCCAGGTAGTCTTGCGTCACGTCACCGGTGATGTACTCGCCGGAGAACACCGAAGTATCGAAGCGCTGGATGCGCGGGTTGCCGCGCCGCACTGCCTCGACTAGGTCAGGCAGGTCCTGATAGATGAGCTTGTCTGCGCCGATGAACTCGGCCACCTCGCCGGGATCCTTGTCGTGAGCGATAAGCTCGCGGGCAGAGGGCATATCAATACCATAGACGTTTGGGAACTTAACCGGCGGTGCAGCCGAAGCGAAGTACACTTTGTTAGCACCCACATCGCGCGCCATCTGGATGATCTGACGAGAAGTGGTACCGCGCACCACGGAATCATCCACCAGCAGCACGTTCTTGCCGTGAAACTCCAGGTCGATGGCGTTGAGCTTCTGGCGCACCGACTGGTTGCGCAGCTTCTGCCCCGGCATGATGAAGGTGCGACCGATGTAGCGATTCTTGATGAAGCCCTCACGGTACTTCACCCCCAGCAGATTGGCGAGCTGCAGAGCGCTGGTGCGGCTGGTATCCGGGATCGGGATCACCACGTCGATATCATGCTCGGACCAGTCGCGCTGGATCTTCTCAGCCAACTTCTCGCCCATGCGCATACGCGCCTTGTGCACCGAGATGTCGTCCATGGTGGAATCGGGACGGGCGAAATAGACGTATTCGAAGATGCAGGGAGAATACAGGGGCCGGTCTGCGCATTGATGACTGAAGAGATGACCGTCCTTGTCGATGACTATTGCCTCGCCCGGCGCCACATCGCGCACCAGCTGGAAGCCGCACACGTCCAGGGCCACGCTCTCGGAAGCCAGCATGTATTCGGTGCCGGCGTCGGTCTCGCGCTTGCCATAGACCAGGGGGCGGATCCCGAAGGGATCGCGGAAACCCACGACGCCGTATCCCGCCACCATGGCGGTGATGGCATAGGCCCCGCGGCAGCGGCGATGCACGGCGCTCACGGCCTTGAAGACGGCATGCTGGTCAGGTTCCACCCCGCCCACACGCTGCAGCTCGTGGGCGAAGACATTGAGCAGGATCTCCGAATCCGAGTCGGTGTTGAGGTGGCGCAGGTCTTCCTTCAACAGCAGGTCCTTGAGCGCGCGGGTGTTGGTCAGGTTGCCGTTGTGGCCCAGGCCCACACCGTAGGGCGAGTTGGTGTAGAAGGGCTGGGACTCTGAAGAATGGGGATTGCCGGCTGTGGGATAACGAGTGTGGCCGATGCCCATGCTGCCCTTGAGCCTGAGCATGTGCCGCTCGTGGAACACGTCGCGCACCAGGCCGTTACTCTTGCGCAGGTGCAGTCGGCCGCCGTCGCCCGTCATGATGCCCGCCGCGTCCTGACCGCGATGCTGTAACACCAGCAAGGCGTCATACAGGAGCTGATTCACATCGCTCTTGCCGACGATTCCGACGATCCCGCACATCAGGTAATCACCTCAGGGACAGACGCTCAACTCGGATTCAGATTCAAGTCCGCCGGTTTCAGCGGCTTGAAATCCACCTTCATCGGCTCCAGGCGCCGCGCCATGGCCACCAGCGGCCGGGCGTAGGGTATCAGCTTGGACTTGCGCCACCAGGCTGGCTGGGGCACAAGCAGAGTACTGCCGAGCAGGATCAGCACCGTGACCACCACGACGCCGCGGGCCGCCCCGAAGAGCGTCCCCAGGCTGCGATCGCTCGTATCGGAACCGGAGCCCTCGATCAGCTTCTTGATCAAGAAGCCGGCCACCGTACCTACTATTAATACCGCCACCAGGATCACCACGTAGCCGATGATCAAGCGGTCGTCTGCGCTCTTGACGAACTCGAAGGCATCGCCCACGGTTGGCGCGAAGCGCAGGGCCACCCAAAAACCCAGCATCCAGATGAGCAGCGAGACCACTTCCCGCAGGAAGCCGCGCACCAGGCCCATCAAAGCCGAGATGAGGATGATGACGAGGATGGCATAGTCGGCCCAAGTCATGCGCGCCCCACGCGGCGTGCCGCCAAAACCGTTCGGAAGGTTATTTTACCAGAGCGGGGCCCAAGCCCGCCCACAATGGGGCTTCATGCCGTCAAATCAAGAAGGCTCAGGAATTGGGCACCACTTCTGCCTTGCCATGATAGGCCCTACCCACGGCCGCCACGGCCTTGTCGGCGGCGGCGCGATCGGCGTAGGGGCCCACCCGCACGCGGTAGAAGATGTGGCCGCCCTTGATGAAACGGCTGATGTAGGCGTGAAATCCCTGCTGGGCGAGGGCGCTCACCACCTTGCCTGCATTGGCCTCGCTGCCGTAGCTACCCGCCTGCACCGCCCACCTGCCCCGGGGTGCCGGAGCTTCGGCGACGGGAGCGGGTTTGCGTGGAATGTCGTGCACCACCGGCTTCTGCGCCGGAGCCGGGTTCAGCACCGACTGTTGCGAAGCGGCGGTGGCCGCAGCGGGTGCCAGGGGTGTGCCGGCGGCTGCCGTCGCCGGGCTCAAGGCCAGGGTGTACTGCTGCTGGGGAGCAGTGCTGTCGGAAGGCGGCAGAGTGACGGACTGGCTCACGCCACTGTCAGGCGACGAACCCTTGAGGAAAAAGGGGATGACGATGATGCCGAGGACCACCAGCACCACGGCGCCGATGAGACGCTCCTTCATTCCGATCTCCATGTCTCCGCTCCCGATCTCAAAGCGACGGAACCGCGCCGCGCCGGCAGTATAACGTCTATCGGAGGTCCTTGAAGGCGCGGCGCGGGCCTACAGGGACCGTAGGCCCTGGGGTTCCAGTCGTGCAGGAAGCATGACTGGAGTGCGGCAGACCTAAAAATCCTTCAGAACAGAAGCCACCGTCTGAAACGAGCCGAAGATCACCACGCGGTCACCGGAGCGGGCCTCGCGGCGCGCGGCCCGGTATGCTTCCGCCACCGAGTCATGCTCAAAGATGCGGGCTTGGGGCACGGCCTTGCTCATCCGCTCCATGAGCGCAGCGGCGCTCTGTCCCCGGGGCCCTTCTGTGGCGCCCAGGTGCCAAAAGTCGATATGCGACGCGAGCGCGAACGCCACTTCCTCCACTGCCTTGTCCTTGAACATGGCGAAGACACCGAGAGTCCGGCCCTTAACCGGCATGGCCTTGAGGTTGGCAGCCAGCACCTGTGCCGCATCCGGGTTGTGAGCGACGTCGAAGATGCACTCCACCTCGCCCACCAGCCGCTGGAAGCGCGCCGGCACCGATGCCCCAGGGAGACCTGTTCGGATGGCCGCCTCCTTCAAGGGGAGGATGTGCCGTATGGACTGAAGCATCGCCAGTACAGTAGCGGCGTTATCGAACTGGATGCGGCCCGGGAGCGAAGGCTTGGGGAGCTCACGCAAGGTCCCTTCGGGACCCTGCCAGCACCAACCCTCTCCATCCGGTCGCCAATCGAAATCCCGGCCCAACACCCTCGTGTCGGCACCGATATCAGCTGCATGGCGCAGGAGTGAGGCCGGTGGCCCCCGGTCCCCGCACAAGGCGGGCCGGCCGCCGCGGTATATACCTGCCTTCTCGAAGCCGATGCTCTCCCTGTCCGGGCCCAGCCAGTCCTGATGATCCAGGCCCACGGAAGCAACGAGCGCGGCATCGGGGTCAAGGGCGTTCACCGCGTCGAGGCGACCGCCCAGACCCACCTCCAACACCGCCACATCCACTTGGCGCCGGGCGAAGATGTCGAGCGCAGCCAGGGTGCCGAACTCGAAATAGGTGAGACTCATGTCGCCCCGGGCTGCATCCAGGCGTTCGAAGCTGGCGCAGAACTCCGCGTCGGTGGCATCCACGCCGCCCACCCGCACCCGTTCGTTGTATCGGAGGAGATGTGGCGAGGCGTAGGCGCCCACCTTGTAGCCGCCGGCGAGCAGCATGCTCTCCGCAAAGGCCACGCTGGAGCCCTTGCCGTTGGTACCGCCGATGGTGAGGATTCGGTAGTCGGGCTTCGTCAGCCCCAGGATCTCCAGCATGCGTTTCACGCGGTGCAGGCCGAGATCGATGGGGTTGGGGTGCAGCTGTTCCTGCCAGGCCAGCCAGTCGTCGAGGGTCTTGAAGCGCATGATGGGGCGCCGCAAAGCGGCTACAGGTTTAGGCTTCCGCCTCTTGGGGCGCGGCTTGCCGGGTCAGCATGGACAGCAAGCTCGCCAGCTTGTCCCGCATCTCGCGCCGGTCGATGACCATGTCGATGGCACCGTGTTCCACCAGGAACTCGCTGCGCTGGAAGCCTTCCGGCAGGGTCTCGCGCACCGTCTGCTCGATGACGCGCGGCCCGGCGAAGCCGATCAGCGCCTTGGGCTCGGCGACGTTCAGGTCCCCCAGCATGGCGAGGCTCGCGGAGACGCCGCCCATGGTGGGATCGGTGAGCACTGAGACGAAAGGCACCCCCTGGCG
>DASUBN010000403.1:0-3525 GCA_035763245.1 Gammaproteobacteria bacterium
ATGAGGAGCTGGGGTGTGGCGCTGAGCTCCGGCTCCGCGAGCCTGAGTTCCGCAGCCCGCTCCGCGAGGTTGGCGAGCACATCCAGGGTCGCCAAGGCGGCGGCGGTCCGTTGCAGGCCGGCGAGCTTCTCGATCAAGGAATCCAGGAGCGCGTCGTAGAGGCTGCGCTCCCGGGCGAGGGCCCGCTCCTCGGCGGAAAGGGCCTTGTCCTCGAAGGCCTTGAGCTCGGGGGTGATGTAGCGCTCGACGCCCTTGAGCGTCTGGCGGCGGATGTAGTCCGCCGGCACCTTGTCCGACTGGGCGCGGGTGACTTCGATGTAATAGCCGTGCACCCGGTTGTAGTTCACCCGGAGCGTGCTGATGCCGCTGCGGGCCTTCTCCCGGGCCTCCAGCTCCGCCAGGAACTCGGTGCCGTGCTGGCCGATGCGGCGCAGCTCATCCAGCTCCGGGTCATAACCTTCGGCGATGACGCCGCCGTCCCGCACCAGGGCAGGCGGGTTCTCGGCAAGCGCCTTCTTCAGGAGCGCGTGAAGATCCGGATGCTCGCCCAGCTCCCGGGTGAGCTCGGCCATGAGGGGGGTGTCCAGGTTCGCGAGCTGACGCTGCAGCGCCGGAAGTTCGCCCAGGGTGTAGCGCAGCTGGCCTAAGTCCCGGGGGCGGGCGGATTTGAGCGCGACCCGGGCGAGGATGCGCTCCACGTCGCCGATGCCGTTCAAGGGTCCGCGCAGGCTCTCGTGGCGCCGGTCCTCCATGAGGGTGGCGACAGCGTGGTAGCGCTTCTTGAGCAGGGCGTGGTCCCTGAGCGGGCGGTTGAGCCAGCGGCGCAAGAGGCGGCTGCCCATGGGGGTGACACAGCGGTCCAGGACGCCCGCGAGGGTGTATTCATGGCGGCCCACCAGGCTCGCTTCGAGTTCCAGGTTGCGGCGGGTGGCGGCGTCCAGGATCAAGGCCTCGTCGCGCCGTTCCACCGTGAGGCCGGTGAGATGGGGTAGGGCGGTGCGCTGGGTCTCCTGCACGTATTGCAGCAGCGCGCCGGCGGCGGCCACGGCAGCGGGTAGCTCCTCACAGCCGAAGCCGGCCAAGTCCCGGGTGCGGAACTGGCCGGTCAAGAGCCGCGTGGCGGTGTCGGTGTCGAAATGCCAGGGCGGGCGGCCCCGGGCACCCGCCCGTTCCCGGGCGGCCTTGGGCAGGAGCGCATCTTCGGCGTAGAGCAATTCCGCGGGCCTGAGTCGCTCCAGCTCGCCCAAGAGCGCTTCGTCGCCTTCCACTTCCAATAAGGTGAAACGGCCGCTGCCCAAGTCCAGGGCGGCTAGGCCGTAGCGGCCGTCGCGTGCGTAGGCGGCGGCCAGGAGGTTCTCGCGGCGCTCTTCCAGCAGCGCTTCGTCGGTGACCGTCCCCGGGGTGACGATGCGCACCACCTTGCGCTCCACCGGTCCCTTGGACGTGGCCGGGTCGCCGATCTGCTCACAGATGGCGACGGATTCCCCGAGCTTCACCAGCTTGGCCAGGTAGTTGTCCAGCTGGTGATAGGGCACGCCCGCCATGGGGATGGGCGCGCCGCCGGACTGGCCGCGCTGGGTCAAGGTGATGTCCATAAGCCGCGCCGCCTTGCGGGCGTCGTCGTAGAAGAGCTCGTAGAAGTCGCCCATGCGGTAGAACACGAGCACGTCCGGGTGCTCGGCCTTCACCTTGAGGTATTGGCGCATCACCGGCGTGTGCTCGGCGAAGCTGCTGTCCAGGAGTTGCTGCATGGGGCGGTAGTTTGAAGGGAAGGGCGATGCTAACAAGAATGTTAACCTCTGGGCCATGAAGACTGATGATGGATCCTTGCAGGCGCTCGCCGCCGAGGTGGGGCGCCGCTTGAAGGCGGCGGGGCTCATGCTCGCCACCGCCGAGTCCTGCACCGGCGGCTGGATCGCCAAGGCCATGACGGACGTGGCCGGGAGTTCCGAGTGGTTCGACCGGGGTTACGTCACCTATAGCAACGCCGCCAAGCTCGCCTCCCTCGGCGTGAAGCAGGCGACCCTGGATGCCGAGGGCGCGGTCTCGGAAGCCACGGTACGGGAGATGGCGGAGGGGGCGGCGCTTGCCAGCGGCACCCGCATCGCCGTGGCCGTGAGCGGCATCGCCGGACCCGACGGGGGCGGCCCTGGGAAGCCCGTGGGCACGGTCTGGATCGCCTGGCGCTGGGCCCAGGGCCAAGTGACCGCCCGTCAGTTCCTCTTTAAAGGCGACCGGGAAGCCATCAGAAGGGCCACGGTGGCCGCCGCCCTGGAGGGCTTGAGGGATGGACTTGCTTGAGGTTTAATCTCCCCAGGCCTTGACTTTTTATCCAGTACTGTATATAAATACAGACACCGGCAAAATCCTGGGTACAGCCCTGTACCGCTGCCGGGGACGGGCCTTAAGAGATGCCGCAGCGATCTCCCCTAAGCACCCCCATGACTACCCCGGACACGCAGCCGGCCGGCGCACGCCTCTTCTTCGCCCTCTGCCCGGAACAGGGCGTCGGCGACTCCATCTATAAGTCCACCCGCAACGCGGTCCAAGCCAGCGGCGGGCGGCCCACTTCCCGCGAGAACCTGCACCTCACCCTCGCCTTCCTCGGCAACGTGGCCCCGGACCTGGAGGCGCGCGTCGCCGCGCTCGCCACGGACACGGCGGCGGAGGTGGCGGCTGCGCCCTTCAGTTTCGACCTGGACGAGATCGGTTACTGGCCGGGCTCGCAGGTGCTCTGGTATGGCTGCCGGCAAACGCCCGAGACCCTGCGCGAGCTCGCCACGCAGCTGCGGCGCCGGCTCCAGGCGGCGCGCCTGCCACCGAAGGCCGACAAGTTCGTGCCGCACGTGACCTTGGCGCGCTGGGTGAAGAACCCCGGCCCGCTGCCCGCGGCGGTGCGCATCCCCTGGGAAGTGCGCGAGTTCGTATTGATGCGTTCCGAGACCCTGGCTGCCGGCGTGCGTTACACGCCGCTCGCTCACTGCGCGCTCGGCAGACAGGGCACGCTCATCTAGCTCCCACGATTTATAATGGCAACAGAAGGATAACGACCATGAATGCGATCCTGAAGGTGGTTCCGATGGACGACAACCGCAAGAAAGCCCTGGCCGCCGCGCTCGGCCAGATCGAGAAGCAGTTCGGCAAGGGCTCCGTGATGCGCCTCGGCGATCACGCCGCCACCCGCGAATTCGAAGTGGTCTCCACCGGCTCCCTCACCCTCGACCTCGCGCTCGGCGTCGGCGGCCTGCCGCGCGGCCGCGTGGTGGAGATCTACGGGCCGGAATCCTCGGGCAAGACCACGCTCACCCTGCAGGTGATCGCCGAGATCCAGCGCAAGGGCGGCACCGCCGCCTTCATCGACGCCGAGCACGCGCTCGACCCGGTCTATGCCAGGAAGCTCGGCGTCAATGTCGACGACCTGCTGATTTCCCAGCCCGATGCCGGCGAGCAGGCGCTCGAGATCGCCGACATGCTGGTGCGCTCCGCCGCGGTGGACGTGGTGGTGGTGGACTCGGTGGCGGCGCT